>NZ_JBMFWB010000008.1:0-77142 GCF_049965695.1 Athalassotoga sp.
CATCTAAGCGCGAAGCAAACCCCAAGATAAGGTCTCCCACTCGAAAGAGGTAAGGGTGGTTCGAGAACAGGACCTTGATAGGCCGGAGGTGGAGGCATGGCGACATGTAGAGCCGACCGGTACTAATAACCCGAGGCCTTAACCTAAAGCTCTATTCAGTTTTGAATGACTGATATGCCGGGTGGTGATACCGGACTGGGAAACACCCGTTCCCATTCCGAATACGGCCGTTAAGCCAGTTCGGGCCGATGGTAGTAAGGGGGCGACCCTTTGCGAGAGTAGGTTGTTGCCCGGCTTAGTTACAAAACTGCGGAACTCATCTTGAGTCCCGCTTTGTTTTTATTTCCTTACTGCTTTTTGATGGTAAAATATACACTATACTTAACTTATTTTAAAAGCCGAATGTTCATTTAATTTAAGCAGAGGGTAGGATGCCTCCGAGATGGCCTCCGCAGCAGCGCGAGGACCAGACATCGAGTGGGGCACCTGCCGGAGCGATGATTTTGTTAAAGTTGATCGCCTAAAAAGTCAAGAGGTTAATGGAACATATTCTTCGCCTGTTTTCAGAATATGAAAAATTTCGAAGGTAAAGGAAGGAAATGCCAATGAAAGTAATCGATGCGATGAAAAAACAGCGTATATTGTCTCTTGAAATTCTACCGCCTGACAGAGGTCAGGATATAGATGAAATTTTTTTCACGATAGACGAACTTATGAAATTTTCTCCTTCATTTATAAACATAACAAGACACGCTCCAGAGATAAGTTACGTTGAGATTGGCGATCGAATAGTAAAGATCCCAAAAGTAAGAAAGCCAGGCACCGTAGGCGTAAGTGCGGCCATTAAGAACAGATATAACGTGGATGTGGTGCCTCACGTGCTTTGCATGGGAATGAGTAAGTTTGAGATAGAAGATATGCTAATAGATTTCAAATATCTCGATATAGAAAATGTCTTTGTCATAAGAGGAGAGATCGAAAACAAAAGAGAATTTACCTTTGAAAAAGACAATTATTACCATGCGAATGAATTGGTTGAACAGATTTCAAACATGAATAAAGGAATATATCTTTATCCTGTTGACAACCCAAAGCCTACCAATTTTTGCATAGGAATTGCAGGTTATCCGGAAAAGCACTATGAGGCTATGAATTTCGATGAAGACATGAAAAATTTAAAGAAAAAAGTTGATGCGGGCGCAAATTACATAATAACTCAGATGTTTTTCGATTTCAACGTTTACAAAAACTTCGTTGAAAGGGCAAGAGAATTCGGAATAAATGTTCCGATAATTCCCGGAATAAAGCCAATAGTTCAAACAAAATCGATGTTAAAAATACCAAGCACCTTTTTTGTCGATATTCCAAATGATCTTGTTGTAGCCATGGAAGAAGCAAGAAGCCCGAAGGAAGAGTTTGAAGTTGGTACGAAATACATGGCAAGACTCGTTGAAAAACTTTTCGATTACGGTGTTTCGGGAATACACGTTTTTACCATGGGAAAAGGAAAATCGACGAAAGCCTTGCTTGAAAGAGTTTCTTACGCTTGAAATTCCGAATCTGATCACCTAAAAAGCGCCGGCTCTTTGCTTCTCTGTTCACTGATCACGCGTTACCTGTCATTGTTTTTTTCCACGTGCCACCGGCTACCCGCCATATGCTTTTTTGCTGATTACTCGTCACTTTTTACCATTTGTGGTGTTGACATTTGTGTTTTTAGGTGTTATAATCATAAAGTAAGTTAATTAACGGAGGTGAGTATGTTGAAAGTTCCTCTTTTTGATTTGACAAGGCAGTACAAAGGTATGCGAGAAGAAATGCTAAAGAAAATAGATGAAACGATATCAAACGGCGTTGTCATTTTAGGTCAAAATGTGGAAGAAATAGAAGAAAAAATAGCAAATTACGTTGGCACAAATTACGCCGTGGCTGTTGGCAACGGAAGTGATGCTTTGCTTTTGGCTCTGCAATCAATGGGAATAGAAAAAGGGGATCATGTTCTCACCACGCCTTACACTTTTTTTGCAACTGCAAGTGCCATAACAAGACTTGGCGCAATTCCGATTTTTGTAGATGTGAACGAAGATTTCAACATAAACGTCGATCTCGTTAAAAAACAAATAGAATCTGACAAATCGATAAAGGTCGTCATACCGGTTCATCTTTTTGGGAAAAGCGTAAACATGGATTATCTTAAATCGGTGTGTGACGAACATGGAATAAAAATACTTGAAGATGCGGCTCAATCGATAGGATCCGAAGCATTGGTTGATGGCAAAAAATTCAAAACAGGTGCTATCGGAGAAGCCGGTATCCTTTCTTTTTTTCCAACGAAAAATCTTGGTGCTTACGGAGATGCGGGAATGGTGCTTACCAATTCAGAAGAAATTGCAAAAAGAGTTAAATCCTTAAGAGTGCATGGTGCACGTCAGAAGTACGTTCACGAAGAGATCGGATACAATTCCCGTATGGATGAAATTCAGGCCGCCGTGTTGAACGTCAAATTTTCTCACCTTGATGAATGGATAGATGCAAGAATCAAGGTTGCAAAAAGATATTCCAATCTTCTTGGCGATTTTGTACAATGTCCCGAAGTGCCCGGAGACAGAACATACGTTTTTCATCAATATGTTATCAAAACTAAAGCGCGTGATGATTTGAGAGAATATCTCACAAATGAAGGTGTGGGCACAGCCATATACTATCCAATTCCTTTGCATCTTCAAAAATGTTTTTCGTTTCTCGGATATAAAAACGGAGATTTTCCGGTTGCGGAAAAACTTTCTCGGGAATCACTTGCCATTCCGATTTTTCCAGAAATTAAACCTGATGAACAAGAATACGTTGCGAATAAAATAAAATCTTACATGGAGGTAAGATCATGACTTTATTTGAAAAGATAACTTCAAGAAAAGCAACTGTCGGGGTAATAGGCCTCGGCTATGTTGGATTACCGCTGGCCGTCGAAAAAGCAAAAGCAGGTTTCAACGTTGTTGGATTTGATGTGCAAAAGATCAAAGTTGACATGGTGAATGCAGGCCACAATTACATAGGTGATATCGTCGATTCAGATCTCGAAAAACTTGTCAAGGAGAAAAAATTAAGAGCGACGATCGATTTTGATGAGATAAAAAATTGTGATGTGGTTACCATTTGTGTACCCACTCCTCTTGATAAGTTCAAGCAACCGGATCTTACATACATAATTGACAGCACAAAAGAAATAAAGCCACGCCTTCACAAAGGGATGCTTGTCACACTTGAATCCACAACTTACCCGGGTACGACAAATGAAGTTGTGCTTCCGATACTTGAAGAAACTGGTCTGAAAGTGGGAAAAGATTTCTTTCTTGCCTTCAGTCCGGAAAGAGTAGATCCGGGAAATCTTATGTATAAAACCAAAAATACGCCGAAAATAGTCGGTGGGGTAACTGGTGAGTGCACGAAACATGCAAAGGCGATGTATGAAGCCATATTAGAAGCACCGGTTAAAGTGGTTTCTTCACCGAGAGAGGCCGAGATGGCCAAAATACTTGAAAATACTTTCAGAATAGTGAATATAGCACTTGCAAATGAGATGGCACTTGTCTCGAATAAAATGGGAATAAATTACTGGGAAGTTGTAGATGCGGCCGCGACAAAGCCTTTCGGATTTATGCCATTTTATCCCGGTCCTGGTGTTGGGGGCCATTGCATACCAATAGATCCGTTTTATCTTACTTACAAAGCAAGGGAATACGATTATCACACAAGGTTGATAGAACTGGCAGGAGAAATAAACGATTCTATGTCTGAATATGTCGTTGAAAGACTTTCCGATCTTTTGAATGAAAGAAAAAAATGTCTTAACGGTTCTAAAATTCTTGTTATGGGAGTTGCTTACAAAGGAGATATAGATGATATAAGAGAATCGCCGGCACTTAAAGTTGTTGAGCATCTCGAGAAAAAAGGATCTATTTTGATTTACCATGATCCTTACATACCACAATTTACCCACCACGACAAAATCTACAAGAGCGTTGCGCTTACTCAGGAACTTTTAAAGTCTTTGGATGGTGTCATAATAACAACGGCACACAAGAAACATGTTGATTACAAATTTTTACTTGACAATGCCCCGCTTGTTTTTGACACGAAGAATGTCACAAAAGAATTATCTTCAGAACATGGATACCCGAACCTTTACGTTATATGAAGGTGATTCGATGAAATTAAAAGGTGGCCTTATTGGCTGTGGAAGAATAGGAACTCAAAAACATCTTGAATCTGCCATTAAAAATGCCGACATCTTTGAATTCGCCGCTGTTTGCGATCCGGTAAAGGAAAGAGCGGAAAATGCCGCTGCGATACTGGAAAAAGCAGGATTGAAAAGGCCTAAAGTTTACACGGATCACAAAAAGATGCTCGAAGAAAAGTTGGATTTTGTTTCAATTGCAACGGAATCGGGTAAGCACAAAGATTTAACGATTGAATCTTTGAAATCCGGAAAGCACGTACTCGTTGAAAAGCCAATGGCTTTATCTGTTAAAGATGCTCGTGAGATGTGTGACGTAGCCAGAACCGAGAATTTGAACTTTGGTGTTTGTTTTCAAAATAGATTTAATCCAGCCATTCAAGAATTAAGAAAAAAAATAGAGTCTGGTGCCTTCGGAAAGATCTTCCACGCTCATATCGCTGTAAGGTGGAATAGAAACAAAGCATATTACGATCAGGCTCCGTGGCGAGGTACATGGTCAATGGATGGTGGAGTGCTTTCAAATCAGTCAACACATGGCATAGATCTGCTTCAGTGGATGCTTGGTGGAAAAATGACTGAAATATATGGTTACATAACCAACCTTAATCATCCTTACATAGAAGCGGAAGATCTGGGAGTTGGAATAGTTAAATTTTCAAATGGTGCCGTCGGTATAGTGGAAGGCACATCAAATGTCTATCCAAAAAATCTTGAAGAGGTTTTTTCGATTTTCGGTGAGCGCGGTACAGTCGTAATAGGCGGTCTTGCCACAAACAGAATTTTAACTTGGAAATTCGAAAATGAAGACAAACATCCATTCATGGATCTGCCGGATCCGGAAACTGTTTATGGATCAGGCCACGTTCCGCTTTACAAAGATTTTATCGATTCTATAAAAAACGGACATCCTCCTTACATTACCGGTGAAGAGGGAATGAAGGCGCTTGAGATAATATTGGGCATCTATCAATCTTCTCTTTATGGGCGACCGGTACAATTTCCAATTGATTTTTCAACATCTTCCATGTCCCCCCTTCGAAAGTGAGAAGCACGGATTTCCGTGCTTCTTCATTTATACCAAACAAAATTCCAATTAAGAATCATCGCTGCGGTGGATATCCTCCGCTTTGGTAAATAAGCATTCGACTTTTAAAGTGAATTAAAAATTGGAGAGGTGAAATGATCGATAAAATAATTGAATTTACAAAAGGAAAGATGAATTCGGATTCGTCTCACGGCTTTGATCATGTCTTGAGAGTGGTTAAATTTTGTGAGATTATAGGAAAAAATGAAAATGCAGAAATGGAGATATTGATCCCTGCCGCATACCTTCATGATATAGCAAGGCCTCTTGAAGAAAAAGATGAATCAATAGATCATGCGAAGGTTGGATCTCAAATGGCCTTTGAATTTTTAAAAACTATCGGGTATCCTCATGCTGAAGAAATATCTTATGCTATATCGGCTCATAGATTTTCGAAGGGTCTTATTCCTCAAACGGTCGAGGCAAAGATTTTACAGGATGCCGACAAACTCGATGCGATGGGTGCGATGGGAATATACAGGACAATAGCGTATTCCGTTTTGAACAACAGAAGTTTCGAGGAAACGATAGCACATTTTGAGAATAAGATCTTAAAACTCAAAGATTTGATGTACACAAAAACGGCCAAGAAAATGGCTGAAAAGCGTTATGCAATTGTATTTGAATTCGTTCAATCGCTTAAAGAGGACATTACTTATCATTGAAATGTAATTTCATGTTAACTTTTTTGATTTATTAAATCTCTTTTAAAAGTGAAATGCAAATTTGAGTTTGGCGGAGGACAGACACCGAAAGGCAAATGCCGGAGCCAACGATATTTCACATTTAAGATGATCACTTATAAAATCAAGAAATTAATGGAATATATTCTTTTCCATATCTATTTTACACATGATTTGGTATAATTTCAAATATGGAGAAGAATTTTGATCTTATGGCTTTGACAGCCTTTGGTATTGAGAGCGTTACAAAGTTAGAATTGCAAAAACTCGGGTACGAAACGAAAGTTGAAGACGGTCGTGTGAATTTTGCCGGCGATTTTGAAGATATCGTACACGCCAATTTGTGGTTAAGGACGGCAAACCGCGTCATGATAAAAGTTGGAGATTTCGATGCTTCGGATTTTGGTACACTCTTCGATAAAACTTTTAAAATCGATTGGAGTGATTTTCTTACAATAGATGCGAAATTTCCAGTCGAAGTTTCGTCCGTTAAATCGACGCTTTCAAGTGAGCCAGCCTGTCAATCGATAATAAAAAAGGCTATCGTTGAAAAACTTAAAACACGCTACCATGTGCAAAAATTTTCTGAAGATGGAGCATTGTACAGGATCAAAGTTTATATACTCAAAGATCATGTTACAATTGGTATCGATACAACCGGTGACAGTTTAAATAAAAGAGGCTACAGAACGGAAATTTCAGAAGCCCCTTTGAAAGAAACGATGGCAGCCGCAATCATCATGTTAAGCAAATGGAATGATAGGTTCCCGCTTTGGGATGGCTTTTGCGGAGCCGGTACGATTCCAATTGAAGCCATGATGATGGCAAAAAACATTGCGCCAGGAATTTTACGTAAATTTGCATATGAAGCATGGGAAAATTTTCCAAAAGACATTGTTGCTACTGAAAAAAGAGAGGCAAAAAAGGCCGTAGTTGATTCTGAAGCGAAGATAACCGGTTCGGATATGGATAAAAAAATTATAGATTCCGCAATAAGAAACGCAGGAAGAATGGGCCTTGAAAAATACATAGATTTTCGTGCCGTAAGCGTTGAAAGATTCACGCCAAAGGATTCAAACGGTTTTTTCATCTCCAATCTACCTTACGGGAAAAGAATGGAAATTGACGCCGAAATTTACAAAACCTTAAGAGATAAATTCATCTTTCTTAAGGATTGGAATTTTTATCTTTTAACGGCCGACATAAATTTTGAAAAATCATTTCTTAAATCCAACGGAAACAGAAAGATGTTCAACGGAAGAATAGAGGTCAGGCTTTACAAGTATGAAAGGAGGAATTTGAATTGATCTTCACATTGACAATGAATCCAAGTCTCGATAGATATCTTTACATCGATGAATTGGTTCCAGATGATTCGATAAGGGTAAAAGACACTCAAGAATACGCGGCTGGTAAAGGTATAGATGTTTCACGCGTCATAAAGGAAATAGGTGGAACATCGATAGCGATATGTCCTTTGGGTGGATCAAACGGAGAAAGAATGGAATTCATGTTAGATAACGAAAGAGTGCTTTACGCGGCTGTAAGGGTGAAGCACGAAACAAGAATGAACATCATCGTTCAGAGTCGTAAAAACCAATATAGACTTAATCTTCCGGGTAAACCTCTGACCGAAACTGAATATGAGATGATAATAGATATGCTCAAGACGGTCTTAAGAGAAAAAGATGTACTTGTTGCATCCGGCAGTTTACCTTTAGGCCTTCAATCAAGTGTTTACGGTGATATCGTCAAAATTGCAAAGTCAAAAAATGTCAAAATCTACGTTGATACGGACGGTGAAAACCTCAAAGAAGCCGTTAAAGCAGGACCTTTCGGAATAAAGCCGAACATCCATGAATTGTCGCGCCTTGTTGGAAAAGAGGTTAAATTCGAAGAAGTTGAAAAATCTGCCGAAGAAGTGGCAAAAAAATATAAAATTTCGAATGTACTTGTGACTTTGGGTGGAAAAGGATCCGTATCATATATCGATGGTCATCTTTACAGGATAAAGCCAATAAACGTTAAAGTTAAAGGCGGTGTTGGTGCGGGCGATTCATTTTTGGCCGGTTTTGTATCTAAAAGGGATGAATCAATTGAAGATGCACTTAAACTCGCAAGTGCGTGCGGTGCAGCGGCCGTTATGAACGAAGGCACAACACTTTCTAAAAGATCGGATGTTGAAAAGATAATAAAAGAAGTGGAGATAGAAAAGATAAGATAAATGGATATTTTAAGAAAGATAACGATCAGACTTTCCAAAGAATGGCTTTTTTTAATTGCCTCTGCTTTTGCAATTCTGACGATCTTAATTGTCGGAAAAAATCCGGTAACTTTTATAGGGTCGGATCAGATAAGAGTACTTTGGATATTGCTTATAATGATGATCATAAATTCAGGGCTGAAAGAAAAAGGAGTCCTTGATTACTGGGGCATTCATTTGATCTCGCGATCTCAGGATATACGCAAACTTTCGGTTTTACTCTTAATTTTGACCGCGATACTCGCTCCGCTTGTCACGAACGATGTAACGTTGCTTGTCATAGTTCCTCTTACGATCAGCGTTGCAAAAAGATCCGATTTTGATCCAATGTGGCTCGTCATACTTGAATCGGTGGTGGCGAATGGAATGAGTTCGTTTACGCCTTTTGGAAATCCGCAAAATATTTACATTTACACACACTATCAATCGCCGGCAATAGAGTTCATGCTGTATGTGGGGTTATTTTCGGTTATTGCACTTGCAATTGCGATCGTTACCATCTTGTTCGTCAAAAACAGGCCCGTGAGCCGTGTTTCAAGAATCGTAACGCTTCAAAAACAATGGTGGATGTATTTACTGCTACTTTTTTTGATGATCGCGTCGATATTGAGACTTGGAGATATTTTCGTGATAGGAAGTTTTATACTTGCTTACGTGGTTCTGTCTGATAGAAAATTACTTTTTGGCGTTGATTATTTCCTGCTTGGCACCTTCATTGCGTTTTTCGTCTTATCCGGAGAGATAACTTCTATGACATGGCTCCAGAATCTTCCCTCTTTTCTGAACAACGGAAGAAATGTGTTTTTAACATCGGCATTGCTTTCTCAGATCATAAGCAACGTACCTTCGGCCATAGTTATTTCGGCCTTCACAAATCTCTGGAAACCTTTGCTTTTAGGGGTAAGTGTCGGCGGATTTGGAACTTTGGTCGGATCTTTGGCGAACATAATAGCCTTCTCCATATACAAAAAAGATTTCAAATCCAATTACCTGAAATACTTTCACCTTTACTCCATACCTTTATTTTTGGGAATGCTTGTTCTTTTCTCCTTTGTTTAAAATAAAAAGCCGGGTCTTTCGACCCGGTTATTTTGTTTCTTTGTTTTACTGGGCGGTGTCAACTGCTTTTACAAACCCCTGTTCACCATAAACATTTTGAATTCCACCGAGCGTGTGAGTGTATGCGAATTGTACTTTATCAGGTCTATATGCCTCCATAAGATTGGATGAGTATATCACAACGTACGGAACATCGTCTTCCAACATCTGCTCAAGTTGGAATGCATATTGGCGTGCCTTGCTCATATCGGTCTGTGCTATAAACTCACGTGCAATTTGCTCGAATTGTGGATTGTCATATCCTGGCGAATTGAATCCGCCGGGTACATTTTGTGATTGTGCAAAGAAGTCGTGGATGTAACTTGGATATATCGTTATACCCCAGCCAAGCATGTAGATATCGAAATTGAAATTTTCATTCCATACGGCATTAACGATGTTGTTGAAACTTGTGAGATCGGCGTAAAGCGGAATGCCTATATCGTTTGCCCATTTCTCTATCCACAAGGCTATCGTTGCCCTTATCGGGTCATACCCTGCGGATGGTGCAAGCATCGTTATTTGCTTTACGAGTTTCCCATCCGGCCCCATAAGCCCTTCTCCACGCTGGACAAGTTGCCCATTTTCTATCTTCGGTGAAATAAGCCATGTAAAGCCTGCTTTTTTAAGCACGTCTATGGCCGATTCGTACCTTTGTGCCGTATCCATGCCTTCTCCGTAATATTTAAGGTTTGGATTGTACCAGAAAGTATTTCCGGGAGGCACCAAAGAGGCAAGAGGCACTATAGAGCCCGGCAGAATTTTGTTTGCAAGCATGTTTCTGTCTATCAAATAGGCTATGGCGACTCTGAATGCTTTGTTGTTCATAGGATACTTTCTCATGTTAAATGCTATGTAATCGAAGCCAAGGTCCTGGTTTTGGACTATCTTGACATTTGGATTCGTTTGAAGTTCCTGCACAAAACCTTTCTCAAGGCCGTTCGGACTGAGCATGTAGCCGATTGTGCCATTCATGAGCGCAGCAACGGCTGCGGTCTGATTCTGGTAGATATCGTAAACTATCGAATCGACGTAAGGGCCTGTGACAAACGTATGATCGACAGTGCCTTCGGGTGTACCGTAATACGTCGCATTTATGCCGAGCGCCGGATCAACGTACTGAATGGCACCGTTGGCATATTCTATCTCTTGCTCGCCCTTAAAAGAATAATTTTGAATGGCCGTATCTTTTATAAATGCACCATGTTGCCATTGAGAAACCGTTATAGGTCCTATCGATGGCTCATCGTAGAGATTCGTATCGTAATTCATCATGTACTGGGCAGGATTGGAAGTTTTGAGAGCCGCTTCGTAAACTGGTTCCCAGAATTTTTCCTGCACTATTGGAGCCATAAGCGTTTCATATATGAATTCTCCGCTTGGCTGTTTGACGTAAAGATCGACGGTGTAGTCATTAACCTTTGTCGCCTCTATGAAGTTGTAAGGTGCCGGCGGATAATCTCCACCCCAGTTGCCGGGCATGTTTAGTTCATATGGCACGTTATAGGAGAAGACCACGTCATTTGCGGTGAAAGGTGTTCCATCCGACCATTTTACGCCTTTGAGCAAATGCACGGTTGTAACGTATGCGGATGTTCCCTCTACGGTAGTTGCTTCAAATGTTGACCACATTCCATCCGCAAGAGATGGCACCAACTGATTTGTGACGTCCGACAAGCCGTAAAGCGATCCATACTTGTCAATTGCCGGATAAAAGTTCCACGAAGTTGCGTTCGGTCCTAACATGGACCAGATGTTTAGAGATGTGATATCGGAGTACATTCCGAAATTCACAACTCCGCCTGCGAGTGCTACACCAATGAACATACTGCCAATCAATAATAATACAAGCACTCTTTTCATTACCAAAGACCTCCCTTCAAAATGTAAAGATGCGGCGAATACCGCCATAATATTCAAAATAACCGTAAAAGCAGAATTAAAGGGATGTTGTTTACTTTAATTGACATAATTGTTTAATATTTATTACTTACAAGTACCTGCAACTTAATCTATATCTTAACTCTTAACAAATTTGATGTCAATTAAGAAATGTTGTAGAATAAGTAAAAAAAAAATTACGATCATGATTTGAATCGTAATTTGCTAAATTTTAATCAATTGTTCTTTTTCTATTTCCGTTTTACCTACTTCAACATGGCTGAGATCTATCTTTTCGTCTTCGGGGATAAAGAGTTTTATCTTCACATTTTCACCGAAGACAGGCGGAGATAAGTAAAAATATCCTGATTTCTTGAATTTGTATCTTAACTTATCGAATTCATCGTATTTACATTGAATCTCGACTATGCGCCCTTCAAGAAATCTTTTTTTTGTTCCATCTTCAAGGGCGATTTTTGTGGCATAACAGTAAGCATCGATTAAGCCTCTTATGCCAAGTTTTATTCCACCGAAATATCTTGTCACGACTACAACAATTCTGTCTAAATTGGAGGACTTTATCGCGTTAAGAATGGGCTTGCCCGCCGTTCCGGATGGCTCACCGTTATCTGAGCACAATTCAAATTCTCCAACCTTGTAAGCCCAGCAGTTGTGATTTGCATCGTTGAATTCTTTTGAAACCGCGGATATAAATGATTTCGCTTCGTCGACGTTTTCAACGTGTTCTGCCGTTGATATGAAGATCGATCTTTGAATCGTTACCTTTTCTCTTGTTCTTTCGATAGATAGGAATGAACCGAAATTTTTTTCGTTTTCATCCTTCATAGATAATGGGTTTTCTGAAATCATCTTTGCAAATATTCGTGTTGGATTTCAAATGAAGTTTGTAAAGATTGGAAACTTTAAGATCGAAGTTTAATTGTTCCTGAGCAAGTGCTATATCGACATTCCTGTTTTGGATTGCGCTTTTAAATTCGGAAAGATTTGAGATCAAAGGTATCGAAGATCTGTCAGAGATAAGTCGTAAAACGCCTCTTGATTGTTTTCTGAAACCTAAAAGTCTTAAATATTGAGGTCCTGACTCGTTTGACCTCGAAATGAATGATTTTTCAATTTCAAAGATGACATATACCATTCTTCTTTTTATCCTTGTGATGGTAAAACGTTTTGTGTTGACGAGTTGGAGAAAGGATTTTGAATCCTTTGCAAAACAGGCTGCCCTGAAAAATCTTTCGGATAATCCTTCGTTGAAGCCATAGATGTTTTCAAGGCCTTCCCTTCTCAAGAGTATGATCTTTTGGCGCACAAGATCGAAAAAATCTTCAAAAAATACCGGCCCTCTGCCGTTTGAAAACTCCCTTTGAAGTATCTCAGCGGAAAAATCAGGTAAACCTTCGATCTGTTTTCCCTGAAATATTGCTTTTCTTATCGCCGTCGCACTCGGAATGGAAGTTATGTTTTCATCGTTGTAATTTGATCCTATTCTTTTTATGGTATGGGGCGTAATTTTAGATCTCAATTTTTTTAAAGCGACCACATATTCTATGCCAAGAATGTTGTTTGAATATCTCATCTCTTCGGCTTTTTCATCTATTAACCTCGAAATTGCAAGTCTTCTTGCGTTTGGAAAAGATAAACCCGCCTTAAGATTTTCTTTGAGTCCGTTTTTGAATTCTTCAGGCTCTTCAAAGACCAAAGATGCTATTTTTTCAATATTTTCGATATCATTGCTTTCAGAACCAAAGACGATATCGTCAACCACATTTGTGGAATTGAGTATTCCAATGGCACCCTTTGCAAAACCGCTTGCGTCCTGAATCGCGTAAATGGCCGGAAGTTCAAAAACAACGTCCACTCCGGCACGCAAAGCCATCTCCGTTCTTGCAAACTTTTCAACGATCGCGGGTTCTCCCCTTTGAACAAAATTGCCGCTCATCACGGCAATCGTGAAGTCAGGCTTTACAAGATCGATGGCATTTCTCAAATGGTACAGATGGCCTGCGTGAAACGGGTTGTATTCGACTACTACGCCGAGCACTTTCATGATTCACCAACTGCGTATATGAGATCAAGCATGGAAATGATTGTCATCAGAACGGTGTAAAGAAAGATAAGAAACCCTATCAGATCCAAAAGAGAATTGTCCGTCTGAACTCTGAGAAAATCAAATCCAAACCAGTTCATGCCGTATAATAGCATCTCAAAGGTTTCAAATATCACGGCAATTGAATTCGCTATAACGGCAATAGAAGAGAAAAGATACCCTTCATACCCATCTGTTAACCTTTTAACGTTTGATAATTGGATGGATATGCCTGCGATTACCATTGAAATCAAAATAACCAAAAAAAATCGAGAAAGGTAGACAGTTGAGCCAAAAAATTGACTCATCGAAAGCGACAACGTGATTATCGTTATGAAAAGCACAAGAATAGCACCCGCAACGAAAATCTCGATTTCACCCGAAAAGAAATTGATGAATGTCCTTAAAGTTTGCAAAGTTAAAACACCTCGAAATCTTTATACCCATGAACTGGAAATTCTTCAAATTCAACAGAGTCAACTGTTGAAAAAGCAGAACCTTCATACAGATACCCCTCAAATGCCGACAAATCGGAATCTTCTCCTTCGGCAACCACTTTGACCGATCCATCGTCAAGATTTTCAACATATCCCTTTATTTCCAGTGCTTTCGCACGGTTGTATATGAAAGATCTGAAGCCAACACCCTGAACGGTTCCCTTGATGATGTAAACTCTTGAAATCATCATATCTCTCCAATCGATTCAAGATATTTAAGAGATCTGAATGCACCCATTCCATCATCGTTATCGGTTATGTAAGTCGCAACTTTTCTAAGTTTTTCATTTCCCGGAACCATGGCAAAACTTATTCCAGATTTTTCAAGCAATTCCGAATCATTTTCCCCATCTCCGAAAGATATCGTATCTTTGAAAGAAAAATTCAATTTTTTGGAAACGAATTCTACGGCGGATCTTTTGTTGACGCCCTTTTTTACGAACTCAAGGTAAACCTTTGAAGATGTGAAAATATCGGCATTTTGTTGAATGGCTTTAACTGCCTTTGTTTTTGTGAGATCGATTTTGTCTGACGTATCGAAAGCAAGAATTTTAAATATACATCCCGATTTAGCGACTTCGTCAAGATTTTGAACAACTTTGTATTCGATCTCAGCCTGTTGAGAATAAGCACGGGAAAATTCATTTTCTTCTTCGACATAAAGCAGATCATCAACATAAATTTGCCTGTGAATTTTTTCTTTCCTCAGGAAATTCAAGATTGAAAGTGTATCGACTTTATCAAGGCAAAATTTGTAAAAGGTACCGTCGAAATAAATCAAAGACCCGTTGTAAGCGATCTCTATTCCCGAAAGATCATTTTTTTTGAGCAGTTGATCCATAGATGAAAACATTCTTCCGGACGCGAAGATCACCGTGTGTGATTGTGACAAATTTTTAATCAGATCTCTTAATTTTGGATCTATTCGAGAATTAACGACAATTGTCCCGTCAAGATCAAAAATGAGGATCTTTTTCATTTTATAAGCCCCGCTTTGCATTCAAATCAATCAAATTATACCAAATATCCTTTAAAATTAAACAGTGACGCGTGACGCGTAATCAGTGATCGGCAAAAAGCGATTCCTTGTTGAGCGATGATTCGGAATTTAAAACTGGTTCAGTATATTTCAACGAACAATTGTCTGTCCTCATCTTTCTGGCTTCAGATCGGGAGATTTTTCAAATATGGCGTAAGACAAACCTATGACAATGGAAAATATCCCAAAAAAGAGGTATCCATTTGCCACTCCAAAAGTGTTTGAAATCCATCCGCCGAATATATCTCCAAAAACCATTGATAAGCCACTCGTTGTCATCCAGAAGAGTGCGTGAGCATCAGACCTTTTGGATGAATTGATTTTTGAATTGACATAGTAAAAGACGGCATAATATATGGCCACCCAGTTGAAAAATTCAAAAGATTGAAGTGCCACGACTATGAAAGGATTCATGATCAAAAAGGTCAAAATCCATCTTATTCCGAAGGTGATGGCTCCTATCACGAGCATTCTCTTAACTCCTAATTTTTTTACTATTCTGTCGGCCAGAAAGAAAAAAGGAATTTCTGCCAGCGCTTGTATGGCTATGGATATACCTGCAAATGATACTGGATATCCCCTCGATTTCATAAAAATTGGCATGAAATAAAGTCCAAAGGCATTTGAAGAGACTATGAGAATTTCAAAGATCAACATTCTGTAAAATTGAACAGGCAAAGAAAATGAAAATTTTGTTCTCTGACCCGTGTTGTAACCTTGAGTTTTTGGAACCAAAAAAGAAATAATTCCTATAAAGGCAAAAGAAAGAGATCCCATCATAAAGAATGTGAAATTGTTTGTGACGTAACCGAAGGCAAACATCACGAGCGCATAACCCAAAGATCCCATCATACGGGCTTTTCCAAAAGAAAAGCCAAATTTATTTGCGTTGTAACTTGCCATGGATTCTGCAACGGGAATTATAGAAGTCCATAAAAATCCTATTGATGTGGCAAATATGAAAATCAACCAAAAATCTTTGAAGATGTAAATTAACCATAAAGATAAAGCCGTTGTGAAAGAAAGGAGGGCGAGAATTGAATTTTTAACCCTTCTATCGGATACATGCATCCAAAAAGGATTTGAAACTAAAATGATGATCGCTGCCGTACTTCCAAGTAAACCATTCTGAAGATCCGAAAAACCAAGTTGGTTAAAATAATTGCCTATAAATGTAAAAAAAGCCATGGGAATGTATATCGAAAACTCAAGAAGCCAAAAAGACCAGATCATAAAACCTCCAATTAAAATGAGGAAATGGAACTGTAAGCCGGATTCTGTTTTAGATGATCATCTATCTTGGAGATACGTTTCCGTATCCCTCGAGCGACCTACCAGAGGGATTGGCGGGCCACCTTATAGCCCCTCGACTTGGTCTTGCTTCGGGTGGAGGTTACCAGGCCGGTCCGTTACCAGACCGCCGGTGAGCTCTTACCTCGCCTTTCCATCCTTGCCCTTTCGGGCGGTTTTCGTTTCTATGGCCCTGTTCAAGGATCACTCCTTCCGGGCGTTACCCGGCACCCTGCCCTTAGAAGTCCGGACTTTCCTCGGCTTTCGCCGCGATCATCTGTTCCATTTCCTCTTCTCAATGTTCAAAAAAACTTTCTTTTTTCAAAATCTTCATGAATTCGGGATCGTTGTGAAACATCGTTATAGGTGTTACGGAAACATATCCCTGTTCAACCGCATGATAATCTGCCTGTGGATCTCTGTCATCCTCTACGATCTCACCCAACATCCAGTAGTATGTATTTCCAAAAGGATCTTGCCTTGCTTCAAAAAAGTCTCTGAACCTTCTCTTCGATTGATGAGTTAACTTGAATCCTTTGAGATCATCGTAATCGACTGCCGGGACGTTCAAATTTATGGCAGAAAATTTTGGAAAATTACTGAAATCTATGTGCTTTATCAATTCAACAAGCGCTTTGGTGGCCGACATAAAATTAGGATTGCTTGTCGAACAACTTGAAATCGCTATCGATGGCACTTCCATCATGGCACCTTCAAGTGCTCCAGAAACTGTTCCTGAATACATAACATCTGTTCCCAAATTTGCTCCTTTATTTACGCCACTCAAAACAAGATCAACTTTTTTGTCACCTAAAATAGCCTGAATTCCGAGTTTGACGCAATCTGCAGGCGTCCCGTTAACGGCATATCCAAAAAATTCATTGCCAAATTTAACCTCTTTGGCCCATAAAGGATTTCTTATGGTTATCGCATGCCCTGTTGCACTTCTTTCTATGTCCGGCGCGACAACGTGCACCTCTCCTACTTCTGATAACTTTCTGGCAAGAATTATAATTCCCTCTGACATTATACCATCATCATTCGTTATGAGTATTCTCATCAGATCACCTCCAAAATTTGTTCATTTATTTTACAACAAAAACCCACCTCTTAACAAGAGGTGGGTAACGTGGCGCGCCTGACAGGAGTTGAACCCGCAACATTCGGATCCGAAGTCCGACGCTCTATCCAATTGAGCTACAGGCGCAACTTTGGGGTGGCTGGTGGGGCTTGAACCCACAACATTCGGATCCACAGTCCGACACTCTACCAATTGAGCTACAACCACCACGCTCTGGCGCGCCCAGCAGGAATTGAACCTGCAACCTACGGATTAGAAGTCCGTTGCTCTATCCAATTGAGCTATGGGCGCTTACGTGAAAAATTATATCACATCGTTTTTTCGATTACAAGTTCAATCTGAATTTTTCCATTAAATCTTTTGATATAATCCCATCTATTTCAAACATGGTGAGTCTTGTGTTTATTTCTTCGATCGGCGTCGATAAAAGCATCGAAATTTCTTCTGAAGTTTTTGGCCCGTCCTTCAGAGTATCGAGAATCGGATCGGAAGGAGATCTTTTATTTTCAACTCTTTTTACGTAACCAAATTCTTCTAATATATCTTCCACCGAAGAGACGCATTTCGCTCCATGCTTTATAAGATTATTTGTACCCTCGCTTGTTGCGGAGAAAATAGAACCTGGGACCGCGAAAACCTCTCTTCCTTCTTCGAGAGCAAGGCGTGCCGTTATCAAAGAACCACTTTTGTAAGATGCCTCAACGACGACAACACCCATTGAAAGGCCTGCTATGATTCTGTTCCTTTTCGGGAAAGTCCATTTATTCGGTTGAGTTCCAAGCGGAAATTCACTTATCAAGCATCCTTTTTCCATGACTTTCTGAAAAAGCGTGGCCTTCGATCTGGGATAAATTATGTCTATTCCCGTTCCCAACACACCTATCGTAAGGCCATTTTTCACCGCTTCTTCGTGTGCCACCGAATCTATGCCGTGTGCAAGGCCGCTTACTATCACAACGCCTGCTTTGGAAAGTTCGGCGGATATTTTAGCCGCAACAGCCCTTCCGTAAGAAGTAGCCATCCTTGAACCAACTATGGCTATCGAAAAATTGTTCATCGCACTCTTTTCATTTCCAATAACGTAAAGTACCGACGGTGGATCGCTTATCTGTGAGAGCGTAACTGGATATCTTTCGTCTCCGATCGGAATAAGATCGATCTTAAGTGCCTCACATCTTCTTATTTCTTCACTTACCTCTTTTGAATAGGTGCTTTTGTTTAAAAGTTTTGAAATCGCCTCTTCTACTCTCATGATATCCCCCATGAATTTACTATCGATCAATCACAAAGGTGAAGTGCTTTTTCTGCTCACTGCTTACTCGTTACCCGTGACTGTTTTTTTTCACGTGCTACCCGCCACCTGCTATGCGTTGCTTTGCTGATCACGCGTTACGTGTCATAAATTTCTCTAATCTCTGATCCCTGATCTCTTTTTACTACGTGCTACCGGCTACGAACCAGGCGCCGTATTTCTTCGGCTCTTACCATATTGATGATATCACAACAGATGACATAATTTTCTCTTCAAATGGAATTATGATATAATTTTTTCAGATTTCGATGTGTGGTGATCTGAGTGGGAATGATCAAAAGTCCTGAATTTGTTAATCTTGTATGTGTTGTTTTTGGAAATGATGTAAATTACAGGATAAAGGATGTAGTTGATACTTTAGAGTATAGATTTGGAAAGATCGATTTTATATCCAGACCTTTAGATTTCTCTGAATTCACGTCTTACTACGAAGAAGAGATGGGTAAACCACTTCAAAGCAGAATATTGAGTTTTGAAATTCTTATTCATCCTTCCGAACTTGCTGACGTAAAGTTGATCACAAATCAAATAGAGATGGACTTTTCGATCAACGGAAAAAGAGTTTTTAACATAGATGCCGGTTACATCTATCACAGTCAATTTGTGCTTGCATCCACAAAGTCATGGGGAAGCAGGATATATCTTAAGAATGGCATATATGCGGAAATAACCTTACTTTTTCTCAACGGTCATTTTCGTGCCTGGGAAATGACCTATCCCAATTACAGAACGCCAGAGTACATCGAAGAACTTGAAAAAATAAGGACTTTGTACATGGAAAAGAAGAGAGATTTAAAAAGGTCATGAAAGTATGGATGGATGTACTTGGTTGCCCAAAAAACGAAGCAGATTCTGACGTCGTAAAAGCCATACTGATGGGAAGAGGTCATGAAATTGTAGATGATCTTGAGGATGCAAACGTGGCTGTAATAAACACGTGTGCTTTTGTGTCCGACGCAAAAAAAGAATCCATTGATGAGATATTCGATGTTATAAAATTCAGAAAAAATAAGTCATTTAAAATAATAGTGCATGGATGTTTGGCGCAACGTTATTTTAAAGCGCTCAAAGTGCAAATACCGGAAGTTGATGCATTTCTTGGCGTAGTGTCGCCCCAGCGTGTTGCCGATGCGGTAGAAAATTTTTCTGAATTTTATGGATCACCGGAACCCGTTTACGGTTTTTTGGGAAGGACTTCAACCGATACGCCTTACGCTTATGTCAAGATCGGAGATGGATGTGACAGAAAGTGTACGTTTTGTGCCATCCCGTCAATAAAAGGTCCTCTGAAAAACAGGGATTACGAAGACATTCTCAAAGAAGTTGAATTTTTGGTTAAGACCGGTAAAAAAGAGATCATACTCGTTTCACAGGATTCCACGGGATATGCTGACGGGGGGAAAACTTTAATCGACTTGCTTTTGGATATGGATAATATACCGGGAGATTTTTGGATTCGCCTGCTTTACCTTTATCCAGACGGTGTGAATGAAGCATTGGTCGAAACTATTGCAAAATCGCGAAAAATTCTTCACTACTTTGACATACCCGTTCAACATGCCTCAGAAAGAATTCTCAAAATGATGAAAAGAAATCCGGATGTCAAACTTTTAGAGGATAAAATTTCTTACATCAGAGAACGCATTCCAGATGCGATCTTTAGGACGTCGTTCATAACCGGATTTCCGTCCGAAAATGATGAGGATTTCGAAAAAATTCTCAATTTTCTCGGAGATGTGAAATTCGACAGAGTAGGTGTTTTCATTTATTCTGACGAAGAAGGAACGGTAGCGCATGGTTTGCTGCCAAAGGTCAAGAAGACCGTTGCACAGTCAAGATTTGAAGGCATTATGGATTTTCAAAGAGAGATAAATATTCAAAAAAACAAATCTTTCGTTGGTAAGCAGTTCAAAGTGATCGTTGAAGGAATTGAAGATGGGATGTATGTAGGAAGAACTTACATGGATGCACCCGAAATTGATGGTGCAATACATTTCTCTTCGGCAAACAAGGTTGAAATGGGAGAATTTGCGAATGTGGCCGTGAAATCATATGAATTCTACGATCTTGAAGGAGAGGTTGTATGAAAATCACCCTTGCCACAAGACTTACCCTTTTGAGAATTTTGTTTGTAATTCCTTTCATGTACACCGCATTGATTCATGATAAAAGTATGGCTCTTGCCGCTCTTATATTTTTTGTCGTAGCGTCTATAACGGATTTTCTTGACGGAAGAGTTGCAAGATCCATGAACGAAGTCACAACGCTTGGAAAGTTTTTCGATCAGATGGCCGATAAAATACTTGTAGATGCGGCTTTGCTTGTTTTTCTTCAGATGGGTTACGTTGCAAGTTGGTTTGTGATAACCATAATAGCAAGAGATTCCGCCGTTAGTGGTCTCAGGATGATGGGAGCAGCCAACGGAAAAGTGATCGCGGCAAGTTGGTGGGGCAAGTTCAAGACGACATTCCAGATGCTTTTCATAATTTTTGTGCTATTTTACAACGTGAATTCCGTCTTTGGATGGACTTTAAACATCATTTTGATGTGGATTGCCCTGATCATGACGGTCGTATCTGGAATCGAGTATTTCGTCAAAAATTGGGAGGTACTCAAAGATTGAGAACGTTCATGGCCATAAGAACAAATGTAGGAGTGGAAACACAGATAACGAAAATACAAGATTTTCTCAAAACCAACGGCTTTTTCGGCAGTTGGCCAAAAAAAGAAAATGCCCATCTCACGCTTTTCTTTTTTGGAGATATCGACAACCGAGAAATCTCAGTTGTCAAAGTCCTTATGGACAGGATAATTCCGCCCTTTAAACCATTTTTGATGAAGGTAAGCGGAATAGGTTTATTTCCTTCCAAGGGGCTTCCCCGTGTCGTTTGGTTGAAATGCGAAGGAAGTGAAGTTTTAAATCTTTACGAAGAATTGAATGTTGAACTGAAAAAGCATGGTTTTGCGTTTCAAGAAAAATTTACACCTCATCTTACAGTTGGAAGGTTGAAAGGAATACCGAAAAACTGGGGCGAGATTATCTCTAACATCACTTACGAGCCTGTGAGTTTTGAATGCAATGCTGTCGAACTTTTTTCATCGACTTTAACTCACAACGGCTCGGTGTACAGTTCCGTTCACAAAAGCATATTTGGAGGTTAAAAATGGCTGAAGATTCAACTGGAAAGGAAAAGGCTCTTGAAAGCGCTATAAAACAGATAGAAAGGGATTTTGGAAAAGGATCGATAATGATATTGGGTGAAGAAGAGATCGTCAAGAATATAGAAACGATTCCAACGGGTTCTATATCGCTCGACATAGCACTCGGAGTCGGAGGATATCCTCGTGGCAGGGTTGTGGAGATATACGGTCCTGAATCAAGCGGAAAAACAACCCTTACGCTTCATGCCCTTGCTCAGGCTCAAAAACTTGGGGGAACGGTTGCTTTCATAGATGTTGAACATGCCCTTGATCCATCTTACGCGCGAAATCTTGGCGTTGATGTGGGAAGACTCGTGATATCGCAGCCTGACAGTGGAGAACAGGCCTTGGAAATAGTCGACACTTTGGTGAGATCGAATGCCATAGATATGGTCGTCATAGACTCTGTCGCTGCCCTGACACCAAGAGCCGAAATTGAAGGAGCCATGGGAGATACTCAAATAGGCCTTCAAGCCCGTCTCATGTCACAGGCTTTAAGAAAACTCACCTCAAATGTCAGTAAGTCAAGGTCGATAGTACTCTTCACAAACCAGATCAGAATGAAGATCGGAGTTATGTTTGGAAATCCGGAAACCACCTCGGGTGGCAACGCCCTTAAATTTTACGCGACCGTGAGGCTTGATATAAGACGCGGAGAAGCAATAAAAGAAGGCGACAAGGTAATTGGAAATGAAACAAGGGTTAAAGTTGTTAAAAACAAGGTTGCTCCCCCGTTTAAAGAAGCGCATTTCGATATAATCTACGGAAGAGGCATAGTCAGGGAGAATGAACTCGTTGACTTAGGCGTTAACGAAGGATTCATATCGAAGAAAGGATCATGGTTCAGTTATACCGGCCTTGACGGAAAAGAAATAAGCATAGGGCAAGGTAAAAACAACGTAGTTCAATATCTTGTAGACAACAAAGATATTGCAGATGAAATTGAAAAAAGAATAAGAGAGGCTCACGGCCTTTTGAGAGTTTCCGATGGAGAAGGAAAAGAATCTTGAAAACGCAAGGAAAGATGCCTTTAGACTTTTGAAATCAAGGGCTCGATCCGAATTTGAAATTTCTAACAGATTGAAAGAAAAAGGATACGATCAAAATATCGTAAATGATTTGGTTTCAGAACTTAAGCGGAAAGGTTTTTTAGACGATCTTAAATTCGCGAAACTTTACGCTTCAGATCAGATCGAAATTAGATTTAAAGGGCCAAAATACGTTGAATATGAATTAAAAGAATTTGGAATAGAAAGGGAGATCATCGCAAAGGTAATTGATGAAGTTTTAAATGACATCGATCTCAAAGAAATTTTTAAGCGCTTTAAAAAAGCGCATCAAAAAGATCCGGAAGACAAACTTTTTCAAAAACTTGTAAACAGAGGATTCGATCCTTACATCGTAAAACGATTGTTGCGTGAGATCTCCAAAGAAATGGAGGCATGATGATGAATAATGTAATTTTGATGATAATTATTCTGGTTCCAAGTGTGATACTTGCAGCCTTAATAGGATATCAATTCGGAAAGTCAAAAATTCTCAAAGATCAAAGAATTGCAAAATCAGATGCAGATAGCATCGTTAAAAATGCACAAGAAGAAGCCCAAAAAACAAAGAAAGAGATGATCATAGAGGCAAAACAGGAAATAACCACTTTACGGGAATCTTTCTCAAAAGAGGTCAAAAAACAGCAGGATGATCTAAAACAGGTCGAAGACAGGCTTGTAAGACGTGAAGAAACCGTAGCCAAAAGAGAAGAATCGCTTTCTAAAAAGGAAGAAAAGATAGAAGATTTGAGGTTGAACCTTGAGAAAGAAAAAGATAGAGTAGGCCAACTTGTAAAAGAACAAGAAGACAAATTGCATGAAATAGCGTCTTTGAATCAAGAACAGGCAAGACAACTCGTCATAAACATGACAAAAGAAGAGATGGAAAGAACAATTGCAAAGATGTACGCCGAAATGAAAGAAAAATACGCTGAAGAGGCGGAAAATGAAGCAAAATGGGTGATAAGCACCGCAGTTCAAAGATACGCCAGTAATTACGTCGGAGACATAACCGTATCGTCCGTAGAACTTCCGAACGATGATATGAAAGGAAGGATAATAGGAAGAGAGGGTCGTAACATAAGAGCCTTCGAAAACCTTACCGGCGTCGATATAATAATAGATGATACTCCCGAAAGTGTCGTACTTTCTTGCTTCGATCCGCTCAGACGTGAAATAGCCAAAATGACGCTTGAGAAACTCATAGAAGACGGCAGAATACATCCGGCAATGATAGAAGAATTTTACGACAAATCGAAAAAAGAGATCGAAAAGATGATACACGAAGAAGGTCAAAAGGCCATACTGACGGTTGGAATATCCAACATGCATCCCGAACTCATAAAATTGCTTGGAAGATTAAGATTTAGAACGAGTTTCGGTCAAAATGTGCTTTACCATTCCATCGAAGTCGCACAAATAGCCGCGATGATGGCGGAAGAAATAGGTCTTGATATCGAAAAGGTCAAAAGAGGTGCACTCTTACACGATATAGGCAAAGCGGTAGATCACGAAGTACAGGGAACTCACGCCATGATCGGTGGTGAACTTGCCAGAAGGTACAGAGAAAAGGATGCCATCGTTAACATGATCCAAGCGCATCACGAAGAAGTTCCGTTTCAAACGCCGGAGTCAGTGTTAGTTGCCGCCGCCGATTCGATAAGTGCTTCAAGACCCGGTGCAAGAAGAGAAAGCATAGAGATATACATAAAAAGACTTCAGAAACTTGAAGAAATAGCGACAACACACAAGAATGTGACAAAGGCATATGCGATTCAAGCGGGCCGTGAAATCAGAATTATCGTTGAACCTGACAAGATCGATGATCAACTGGCGGACAAGATGGCTTACGATATCGCCAAAGAAATAGAATCTTCGATGGAATATCCTGGTCAGATCAAAGTTGTGGTCATAAGAGAAAAAAGAAGCGTTGAGTACGCGAAATAAACCATGACGGGATTAAAATGTAAGGAGGAAAATTCTTGAAAAATGGCGCTTTGATTCTCAAGATTGTCGTTGTTTTAGCCATGGTAGTTGTGGGTTTACTTTTAACCTTTTACGTAAATGGTTACTTTGCCGCATGGTCATCGAATTTAAGGGTTGATAAAGTCAATGTGACCGTTAACGTCGATTCAAACGGAGTTGCCCACATATCCGAAAATGATTATTACACATTTACCAAACCTTACCATGGCCTTGCTCCTTACACGCAATTTCCGAATGGCGTTTCAATGAGTAATTTCAAATTATCTGTTCAAGGGGCAACCATCCAAAAAACCGAAGGAAATTTAAATCAATCCGGCTTCGATCTGCTTGTCTATTTGAACAACGGATATACCATTCCGAAGCCGGGGGGCGATAACGTTGTGATGAACCTTTCTTACGATGTTACCGGTGGCTTTCAAAATGGAAGTGATTTTTCTCAATTCTTTTACAAATTCTGGGGTAAAGGCACACCTTCCTGGGTGCCGTTGTTGACGGTTCATTACATTTTCCCCTCGAATTTCAACATCGATAAGATCTTCCCTCACCCGCTTGATCTTCAGCACCAGATCGTGATGAACGGAAAGCATGATTTTACCATAACATATCACAACATCCCTCCCAACACCTATGCCGAAGCAAGGGTGGTATTTCCACTCACAAACGTTAAATATGCTTCCCCTCTTTCGATGACGCTGAATCAAGTTGAAGGGATCGAAAACGCATATTCACACGGCATTTTCTGGCAATGGTTTTGGATAGCGCTGCTGATAGTTCTGATACCTTTAATTCCTTTACTTTTTAGAAGACTTTTTGGGATCGAACCAAAAGTTGATGTTACGGAATACGAAAGAGAGATTCCATTTGACGATCCTCCCGAACTTGTGAATTCGGTTGTCAAAAGACTCATATCCGAACCGGATTCGGACGGATTCGCCGCCGCAATTCTTAACCTTGTCGATAAAGGTTATCTCGAGTTTTCGGGTGAAAATGCTTTTAAAGTGCTTGATGGCAAGAAGCCTTTGAGTGAAAGCGAAAAAATGCTTTTTTACAACGTAATCAAGCCATTTTCGATAGATGGAATTTTCGATCCGCGTGCTATCGGAGAATCGATGAAAGGAAATATTCAAAAAGCGCAAAAATTCAACAACGCTTTTGTTGATTGGAAAATGAAAGTCTTGACCGATGCAGAAACCAGAAATTACCTGCTTACCTTCGGCAACACGATAACGAAGGTCGTCACTGTTTTTGCCTTGATGATCCTTCCAATCGTACTGGTTCTCTTGAACATTTATGACGGTCGGGCATATCCCAATCTTTTGATGATTCTGAGTTGGGTAACTTTTGCGGATTGGGTCACCTCCTGGATAATACTCATGCTTCCACGGGACATTTTTGGAAGATGGACAAAAGATGGCAGAACTTACTATCTGCGATGGAAACATTTTGAAAAATATCTTATGGATTACTCTTTGATAAAGGAAAAACCTCCGGAATCGATACTTATCTGGAAACAATATCTTGTTTACGGAACGAGCCTCGGAATAGCGAAACATGTCATAAAAGCCATAAAAGAGGTTAATCCGCCAGAGATCGTGGAATCCGATCCGTTTTTCCCTGCCTTTACAACCATGATCTGGTACGATTCTTTGATAATGTTGCCACAGAGTGCGATGATAAATGCCAACGTTCAGCAGGTTGGAAACATGGGTAATTTCGGTGGAGGAGGTTTTGGCGGTAATGTTGGCGGTGGTTTTGGCGGCGGTGGAAGAGGAGGCTTTTGATGAAAAATTTTGTGCTCGTCGTAGGATCCGGTCTTGCCGGCGCAACCTCAGCAAGAATACTTGCAGAAGCGGGATTTCGTGTTTTGATCGTTGAAAAACTCAACCATGTTGCCGGACATGCTTATGATGAATTTAACGAAGATGGAATTTTGATTCATACCTACGGCCCTCACATTTTTCACACAAAAAACAGGCCTGTCTTTGAATTTATGAGCCGTTTTACGTCGTGGAATTATTACCAGCACAGGGTCTTAAGTTATGTGGACGGTATGTACGTGCCTTTTCCTATAAACAGAGATACGATTTCTCAAATATTCGGAATAGATCTGTCAATAGAAGAAGTTGATGAATTTCTTAGCACTGAGGTCAAACGTTCGGAGTTCAAAAATCCTCCCGCCAATTTTGAAGATGCGGTTATTTCTCAGGTGGGCAGAAGGCTTTACGAGAAATTTTTCATGAATTACACTAAAAAGCAATGGAACAGAATGCCATCTGAACTTTCTTCTGAAATTGCGAAAAGAATTCCGACGAGATCTAACCGTGATGGTAGATATTTTTCAGATCCCTATCAAGGACTTCCGATTCACGGATACACAAAGATGGTTGAAAAGATGCTTGATCATCCCGATATATCGATTTTAACGAATTGCGATTATTTTGAAATAAAATCTGAAATGAAGCCTGTTATGACGGTTTACACCGGCAAGTTGGATGAATTCTTCGGAAAAATTCACGGAGATCTCGAATACAGATCTCTGAAATTAGATTTCAGGACCTACCGTCAAGAGTACTATCAGCCTGTCTCGGTCGTTAATTATCCAAATGACTATGATTGGACACGTATAACGGAGTTTAAACACATGACAGGCCAGAAATCAGACCTTACAACTGTCTGTTACGAATATCCGCTTGACAGCGGAGAACCGTATTACGTCGTAATGACAGAAGAAAATGCTAACAAAAGCAAACTTTACACGAAAGAAGTCTCGAAAATCGAGAAGTCTGGAGAGTACCTTTTCATCGGCAGACTTGCAGAATATAGATATTACAACATGGATGAGGTTATCGCAAGAACTTTTAACAAAGTGGAAGAATGGCTAAGGAGGAAAAAATGAGAACTGTAAATTTGAAAAACAAAGGCAAAATATTCACGGTTATAAACAGTACGGGTAAAAATACCCCTGTCGTTGTCATGTTCCACGGCTTTACCGGAAGTCATGTGGAAGCGCATTTTATCTTCGCACGGCTTTCTAAGGCTCTTGAAAAGGCCGGCATATCGTCTGTAAGGTTTGACTTCAGAGGTTCCGGAAATAGCGATTGGCCTTTCGAAAAGATGACACTTTCTTCTGAGATTTCCGATGCGCTCAAAGTCATTGAGTACACGAGAATGAACTTTGACAACAAACTTGGCGTGCTGGGCCTTTCAATGGGTGGAACGATCGCGCTTTTGACTGCCGAACGAATTGATCCGGATGCGCTTTGCCTGTGGGCGCCGGCGGCGAAAAATAAAGAAGTGTTTTCAAAGGGTATTCCATCTGTTCCTAAAGATCTCCGCTTTTTTGACGTCGGTGGAATAAGGGTATCCAAAGAATTCACCAAAGAAGTTTTGACATTCGATGCCTTTGACGAGGCAAAGAAATACAAAAAACCCACCCTTATAATTCATGGCACATCGGATCAATCTGTACCTTTTGAACATAGCCAATCACTCGTTAAAGAATTCAAAAAAGGAACGCTTCTTCCAATTGAAGGATCGGATCATGTTTTCAGTTCTTACGATTGGTCAGAACGCGTTATAGCGGAAACTGTGAAATTTTTTGAAAGTAATCTGTAAAAAGGCGGAATACTTTCCGCCTTTTTCAGATACTTATGAAATGCATCAAAGCACTTTGGAAATCTCCATGCCTATATGGAATGGTTATTCCCTCAAAGGTAAGTTCATCTCCACCGTAAATTTCGTCTGTGCCTTCCAATTTGTAATTTTTATCAGTTGATATGCCTTTAAGCCTCAATCTTTTGTTTTTCGCGTTTGGCATGCCCAGTATTTTGAAGTGATAAAGTAAAAATTCATCCTTTTTTTCGTCGATAATCATCCATGCGGCTTCGTTTCCATCAAAAGGACTCAAAAGCCTGTAAAAATTACCGAATTGAATCAATTTTCTCATTTTCTTGTATTCGGAGATGTACGACTTGACCTTCACTTTTTCATCTTCAGAAATTTTTGTCAGATCAAGTTCAAAGCCCATGTTCGCACTCATCGCCACATGTGATCTGATCTCTACGGATGTAACCCTTCCAACCTGATGATTTGGGACATCGGATACATGACTTCCCATCATTACCTGTGGATAGACATAACTTGTTCCGTACTGAATTTTAAGCCTTTCTATCGCATCGGTATCATCGCTTGTCCATGTCTGAGGCATGTAATAAAGCATACCCGGATCAAATCTTCCCCCGCCTCCTGCGCAACTTTCAAAAAGCACATTTGGAAAGGACGAAGTTACGACATCCATAACCCTGTAAAGGCCAAGAATATACCTATGGGCTGTCTCTCTTTGTCTCTCGGGAGGCAAAGCATCAGATCCTATCTCTGTCATGTTTCTGTTCATGTCCCATTTGACGTAACTTACATTTGCACTTCTCAAAAGTTCTGATATCGTCTTTATCATGTAATCACATACGTCCTGCCTCGAGAAATCTAAAACGAGTTGATTTCTGCTCAAATTTCTTTCTCTGCCATTGACGTGAATGCACCATTCCGGGTGTGCCCTGTAAAGATCGCTATCAGGTGAAACCATCTCGGGCTCGATCCACAGACCGAATTTCATTCCGATCTCGTTTATCTTTTTAGCAAGGCCATCAAGACCTTCAGGCAATTTTCTCTTGTCAACGAACCAGTCTCCGAGAGAAGAATTATCCGCATCTCTTCTTCCAAACCAGCCGTCATCAAGGACAAAAAGTTCTATGCCAAGCGTTTTTGCCTCTTTTGCGATTGTAAGTAATTTTTCCTCGTTGAAATTGAAATACGTGGCCTCCCAGTTATTCACGAGTACCGGCCTTTCCGCGTCTCTGTATTTGCCGCGTGCAAGTCTTGTGCCGTAGAGTTTGTGATATGTTTGAGACATACCGTTGAAGCCTTCATATGAATAGGTTATAACTGCCTCCGGTGTCTGAAATGTTTCGGATGGTTCCAAAAGCCATGAAAAGTCAAAAGGATTTATGCCAATGGATGCCCTTGCACTTTCGTATTGACCGACTTCAACCTGAGCAAGGAAATTTCCGCTGTAGACAAGGCTAAATCCGTAAACTTCTCCTTCCCATTCATCTGTGTTTGGTCTTGCAAGCGCGATAAAAGGATTTTGTTGATGGCTGCTTGCACCTCTTCGACTTTCGATGGATTGAATGCCGGACACAAGATGCCTTTTTACGATGTTTCTTTCACGTGCCCACGCACCAGAAAGTTGAATCATCACAAAATCATCGTCTTCAAAATCCACATTCGCGCTGGATGCCCTTAATATCTTTATCTGTTTTGAACTTTCATTTTTGAATCTTACACTTCTTGCGATGGCCTGAAATTTTTCAAACACGGTGTAAGTTAAAGTTACGCCTAACCCTCCGATGCCGTCGTGCAAATAAATTTCGATGGTTTGGGCTTCGTCTTCGTCTTCAACGTAAGTTGCGGGTAGACCGTCTAATTTTGGTTTTCCATCGTAAATTTTATAGCCTGCGTATTTCAAATCCGAGACCGTAGATCCATCTTCAAATTGCACCTGATAGGCAGGACTTCTGAAATCCGTTCCTCCGTAAGCGGGATATTCCTGAGGAAGAAGTTCAAGGGAAAGATTTGATCCATAAGCCATTTTGTAAAAATTGGCGATATGATCGATATCAAGCGCCCTTATCTTTTTTCCCCAGTAAGCATGACATAACCTTTCATTTTGATCGACGTACATCGTGTACTGCATGTCTTTCGAAAAAAGGTTAAAGGTTTTTTTGGATTCATCAAAAAATATGGGCATGATCATTCCTCGTTCTTAACCTTAAAAACCTCAGGCGAAAAGACACTTCTTCTGTAATGGCAGTATGGAACTTTGTGGGTCTTTTCGTAATAATCCTGATGGTAATCTTCCGCAAGCCAAAAGTCTGAAGCACGTCTTATTTCCGTGGCAACAACTCTTCCCATCTTTTGAAGTTCTTTTTTCACGGATTCGGCGACTTGCCTTTGAGCATCGTCCGTGTAAAAGATCACGCTTTTGTACTGTTCACCTATATCGGGTCCCTGACCGTCAAACTGGGAAAAATCGTGAATTTCAAAGAAAAATCTTACAAGAGTTGCATAATCGACTTCTGAAGTATCGTATATTATCTCTGCCGTTTCGAAATGTCCTGTGGTACCTGTACATACCTGCTCGTAAGTGGGATTTTTCTTTTTTCCACCCATGTATCCCACCCTCGTGTCAAGGACACCCTTGAAAGTTTTGAACATGTACTCTGTTCCCCAAAAACATCCTGCGGCAAAAAACGCCCTATTCCTTTGGACTTTTTCTCCATCCGGCACAAATTCCATCGACACTGAATTAACACAATGTCTTACATTTTTTGAGGTGTACCCTTCTCCTTCAAAAACATGGCCAAGATGTGATCCGCAATAGGCACATGTTATTTCCGTTCTTTGACCATCCGCATCCATCTGTCTCTTTACGGCACCGGGTATTTCTTCGTCAAAACTTGGCCATCCGCATTCAGATTTGAATTTGCTGCTTGATTTATAAAGTGGCAACCCGCATCTTTTACAAACGTAGGTTCCCTTTTCGTAGAAATCGTTGTATTTACCGGTGAAAGGCTTTTCAGTTCCTTTCTTGATTATCACAAATTCTTCATATGGATCGAGTTTTTTAAGCATGTCTTTTTTCATCATAATACCTCCACGTTATATGAACTACATGACAATTATATTATACTATACTAAACATATACTGAGCCAACTTTAACCAAATCACCGCTGCGGCAGGTGCCCTTAATGGCAGGTAGCGTATGGCTCGTAGCACGTAGAAAAAACAGTGATGCGTGATCGGTAACGAGTAAGTAGTCAAAGGCAATCGGAATTTGAACTTTGTTTAGTATAATTAGGAAAGGAGGTTCAAATGAAGATAGGGATAATAGGTGTCGGAAACATAGGAACGATAATTGCAGAGGCACTGATCGACGATCACGATCTCGTGCTTGTGAACAGAAGAACGGAGAAATTGAAACGATTTCAAAATAAAGCGCAAATATTTTCAAAAATAGAAGAAATGCCGGATGTGGACATTTTGTTTTTTTGCGTAAAGCCTCAGGATGCGATAAGCGCACTCAAAAGGATAAAAGTAAAAAGCGGTATAATCGTAAGCACCGTAACAGGTTTGAAGATATCGACGATAAAATCCCATTTAGATGGGAACATCGTCAGGATCATGCCCAACATACCGATATCGATAGGAAAGGGTGTTGTAGGCATAACGTATTCCGAAGAATTCACCGACGATAAAAAGCAAATCGTCAAATCTTTGCTTTCAAACTTTGGAGTACTTGTGGAAATAGAGGAAAAACACTTCGCAGCCGTGACGGCCTTAAGCGGAAGCGGTCCTGCCTTTATCTTCGTCATAATAGAGGCGCTTGTCGATGCGGGCATGAAACTTGGCCTTTCTTACGATACATCGATGGAACTCGTCATAGAAACGATAAAGGGATCTGCGGAGTTACTTCAAAAAGAAGGAAAACATCCCGGAGAATTTCGCCATCTTGTCACCTCTCCGGGAGGAACGACGATAGAGGGCATATACTCTTTAGAGCGTGAAGGATTGAGGGGAATACTCATGAAGATGATCTTCGACACCTACAAAAAAGCGCTGGAGTTACAGGATGATTCACATGAAAGTTGAAGAACTCGCAAGAAAGGTCGCGCAGTCAAAAAAATCGATCGGCCTTATGAGCAGTCAAAGGAAAAATGAGGCTTTGAGATCGATCGCCGGTGCCATAGACAAAAACAGAAAAAATATCCTTGAAGGTAACAGAATAGACGTTGAAGCCTCAAGAAAGAACGGGATGGTTGAGTCCATCATCGATAGGTTACTTTTGAACGATAAAAGGATAGGTTCGATGATAGATTCGATAAAGAGAATCGTAGATCTCGATGATCCTGTTGGGAAAATAGAAAATGGATGGACCCTGCCGAATGGATTGAGAATAACGAAGGTTAAAGTTCCGATAGGTGCCATCGGCATGATCTACGAGGGCAGACCAAATGTCACGGTAGACTCTGCGATACTGTGTTTAAAAAGCGGCAACACCGTGCTGCTAAAGGGCAGTGCCTCGGCCCAGAACAGCAACGCGGCACTTGTTGATGCGATAAAATCAGGCCTTAAAGCGGCAGATTTCGATCAAAATGCGGTAGAACTCATCGAGGACACATCGCATAACGCCGTCGAAGAGATGATAAAGATGAGGGCATATCTCGATCTTGTAATTCCGCGAGGGGGCAAGTCCCTCATAGATTTCGTAGTTCAAAATGCGACCGTTCCAACCCTCGAGACTGGCGCCGGAAATTGTCATATCTTCGTCGATGAATCCGCGGACTTAAATATGGCGCTGAGAATAATAGAGAATGCCAAAGTTCAAAGGCCCGGTACATGTAATGCCGCAGAGAAGGCCTTAATCCATCAAAAGGTGGCCGGAATTTTTCTTCCCATGCTCTACGACAAACTCAAAGCGCTAAACGTCGAAATGAGAGGATGCGAGGAATCGCTGAAGATAATTCCATCCATGAAAAGGGCAACGGATGAAGACTGGCCGACCGAATATCTTGATCTCATACTCGGCATCAAAATCGTCAAAGACATAGACGAGGCGATAGATCACATAACGAAATACGGCACAAAGCATTCGGAGTCCATAATAACGAACAATTACCAAAATGCCATGAAATTCACATCTGAAATCGATGCGGCGGCAGTCTACGTCAATGCCTCGACGAGATTTACCGACGGTGGAGAGTTCGGATTTGGCGCCGAGATAGGCATAAGTACCCAAAAACTCCATGCCCGCGGTCCAGTCGGGTTGAACGAGTTAACATCTTACAAATACGTAATTCACGGTGAAGGACAGATAAGGTCATGAAATGCGTCGTTAAATTCGGAAGCAACCTGCTTGTCGCAAAAGACGGAAAGATAGACGAAACCTTTATCGAAAAAATTGCATCCGAAGTTTCAAAGGCCATGGATGCGGGCCACGAGATCTTCATAGTCTCATCCGGTGCGAAGGCCGGCGGGTATGGGATACTCAAATCGAAGGGCGCAAAACTTTCAGAAAAGCAGGCGCTTTGCGCCATAGGTCAGATAGAACTCATGAAGATTTATTCGGAGAAATTCCAAAAGTTTGGCAAAGTGGTATCGCAGTTGTTGCTTACGAGAGAAGATTTCTCAAACAGAAAAAGATTCATAAATATAATGAACACGATCGATTCGTTGAAGCATTTTGGAGTTGTTCCGATAATAAACGAAAATGACACTGTCGCAACTGAAGAGATCAAAGTCGGAGACAACGATACGCTTTCGGCCTATTTATCCATCGGGCTGAAGGCAGACATGCTTGTGCTTTTTTCGGTCGTGAATGGAGTCTTCGATCAAGGGGGAAATGTGATAGATGAATTCGATGAAAGAAAAATTATAGCAAACTTAGGAAGAACGAATTGGGGAAGCGGCGGGATCTCAACGAAGATAAAGGCTGCAAAGATGGCATCGGAGGCCGGCATAACTGCCATCATAACAAATGGAAAAAAGATGAATTTGACAAAGATGTTAAACGGAGAAGCGGAAGGAACGATCTTCAGGCCCTCAAAAAGGCCGAATGCGAAAAAAGCATGGATTGGTTTTGTTGCCCAGCCCAAAGGGAAAATTTACGTAGATGACGGTGCGAAAGCGGCAATCTTCAAAGGAAAAAGTCTTTTGCCGGTAGGAGTTATTTCGTGCGAAGGAAAGTTTTCAAAAGATGATACGGTCGAGATAATAAACAAAGATCAGACCATAGCAATGGCCACCGTCAATTGTTCCAGCAGTGTTGTGGAAAACACGGTTAAAGGAAAGTTAAAAGGTCATGATGAAATTTGCCATGCCGATAAAATCATGGTGTTGATAAAATGAAAAAGACATTTCTTTTCTTGATTTTTTTGATTTTTTCTTGTTTGTCCGCCTTTGCATGGGAAGTGTTTTTTAATCTTCCACCTGATGCGGGTCAACTCAAAAATTCGGTACTCGAACTCATCGGTTCGGCACACAGATCCATTCATATCTCCATTTACAGTCTTGACGATGAGGATGTGATCTCACTTTTGAGGGCAAAATCCTTTGAAGGTCTTGATGTTAGAATTGTCATGGAAGGAGAAAATTACGTTAAAAACATAAAGATGCTTTCCGATCTTGATATCGTTGCCGATCCTTTGAACAACGGCCTTATGCACTCGAAATACATGATAGTGGATGGTAAATATGTATGGTTTGGTTCCACAAATTTGACAAATTCCGGGTTTTACCAGGATTTCAACAATTCCATGATTTTTGAATCACCAGAAATCGCCGATGTTTTTGAAAAAGATTTCCGAAAGATGAGAGAAGGGTACTTTGAGAATTCAAAAGACGATGAATCTGGAATGCTCTTCGTCGATAACGTCAGAATGAAGGTATGCTTTTCACCTTCCGAAGAAACATTCGAATCTATTCTTGAAATGCTTAAGCATGCGAAGTCAGAAGTGGATGTTGCCATTTATTCCTTTTCAGATCCTCGAATTGCACTTACACTCGCTACCCTTGATGAGAAAGGAGTGAAGGTAAGAGTGCTGGCCGATGAAAGTTGGAATTCATCCTCTTACAGTTTTGTGCCAGAGATGAAAGAATTTTCATTTGTCAAAAAATATCATCTGTCCAAAGGCCTGTTTCACCACAAGTACATCATCATCGATCCACGTGGAATCGATCCGGTAGTCATAACAGGATCTTACAATTTAACTCTTTCTGCTGAAAGGAAAAATGATGAAACGGTAGTCATCCTTCATTCCAAAGAAATTTCATTGAGGTATCTTGACAATTTTGAGGCACTTTACATTTCAAACTGAAAAATGTTATAATCTCTCAAACTTCAAATAAGGGGGTATACACATGAAGAGTGCTGTTGTTGTCGTGGTAATGATTTTGGCGATAAGTGTTGCGAGTTTTGCTTTGATGATCGGATTTACAGACGGGGTAGTTTCTTATGCACTTTCGGTTGGAACAGAATTAACTCCTTCTACCTTTGCTTACGTTGGATTTTCCTTTCCTCTTGGTGCGATGATCGGTGGCGGGATGAAACTCGGAGATCTTTACAATTTCGATTTCGGAAAAGCCACAAATGGCCAGGAAATAGGCAATTTGAATATCGGATACGGCGCTGTTGCCGACGCCGAACTTGATGCTTTTTACGGTTTTTATCCCGCAGTTTTTGTTGGCCCGGCCGTTATCTTAAACGCTAATTTGCCCTTTATAAGCAGTAAAATACTTTCTTACACGGCAATTGGATTGGGCTGGCCTTTGCAATCTTCGCCGGGATTTAGTTGGACAACAGGATGGTTCTACGTTTTCTAAATTGATTTTGATACAAAGGTCCTCCGTAGAGGAGGACTTTTTGTTTGCTTTGCGGTATAATCGATCTTGGAGATGATTGAATGAAAAAAGTGGCGCTACTTTCTATTTTGATTTTTTCAATTTTAGCGCTTTCCGTTTTTGCAAATGGTCAAATTATCGTGGATAAAGTTTTAACTGGTAAAACCATAGTTTTGGATCCCGGAAATGGAGGATCCGATCCTGGCGCGATAGGACCGACAGGCTTACTTGAAAAAAACATAAATCTTATCGTTGCATTCGATCTTGCCCAGTTACTTAAAATTCAAGGTGCAAATGTGATTTTAACGCGATCTACGGATACTTACGTACCGCTCAGACAGAGAATAGAAATCGCAAATCAAGCAAGCGCCGATCTTTTTATATCAATCGCGCACAATTCCATTCAAGGAGCGCCAAACGTAGACAGACCTCAGGTTTTCTACTGGAGCACTTCCAACGCTTCGAAGTTTGCCGCCGGTATATTTCTCAAAGCATTCGAAAATTTTTTTGGCACAAATGGAAATTTAATAAGAGAAGAATTCACGGTGCTGAGATATGCTCAAGTTCCGGCCATTCTCGTTGAACCGTGCTTTATGTCCAATCCAGCGAGAGAACAATGGCTAAAGAGCAGCAAAAATCTCTGGCGTGAGGCTGTCATATACGATATGGCGATACTCGAATATTTTGAAACACTTGGATCATGATCCCATGACGAATTTTCTTGTGCCCGGTTTGACGAGAGGAATTCCTTGCTTGCAAAGAGGACACTCCGTCGCTTTGTAATTGTTCAAGGGCAATTCCACAAGTGTTGCTATTGGAAGTCCTTCTATTTCAATTAGATTCCCTCTATTTGCGATTGAAGCGGTGCAAATGGCGGAAACGCCGTGTTTTCGAAGTAGTTCTATCACTTCTTTCGTAGATTTTCCTGTGGTTATAACATCTTCAACTATTGCAACCCTTTTAAATGTGGAAGGATCGAAATCGCGCCTGAATTTCATCAGGCCGTCATCTTCTCTTTCGGTGAAAAGAAATGGGATATTGAGATGCTTTGCAACTTCGTATCCTATTATAATTCCTCCTATTGCAGGTGAAACTATACAGTCTGGGTTGTAAGCGGAAATTTTAAGAGAAATTCCGTAACCCAATTCTTCGGCATACCATGGGAATCTAAGTGCCTTTGCACATTGTATGTAAGAATCCGAATGCAGTCCGGAAGACAGCAAGAAATGCCCATGAATTAAGGCATCCGTTTCTTCAAGTATTTTTTTGTAATCCATCATTTCACCTCATATAGAAAGCATTTTGGAATATTCACGTGCCGATTTTGAAGGATCTTCTGAAAAAATTATGGATCTCGAAACATTCACGAGAATTCTGTCATGTTCAACCGAGTTCATGGTGGCTTCAACGTCTCCCCCTTGTGTGCCTATACCCGGAATCAATATAATGCTTTCTTTTGCCATTAGGGATATCTCAAGAAGTTTTTCGCTAACGGTAGCACCGACGACAAGGCCGCAATTTCCGTATTTTTTGTTTTTATCATCGACGAATTTCGCCACTTTTGCGTAAAGCGGCGGTGTCCCATGATACTCAAAATCAATTGCGCTTTTATTGGAAGAAAGGCATACGACGAAAGCATATTTGTCTTTGTAATTCAAGAAAGGATCTATCGCATCTGCCCCCATGTACGGAGAAAGAGTTACGGCGTCAAAGTTAAAAAAATCAAAGACGGCTTTTGCGTAAGATCTTGCCGTCGATTCTATGTCACCACGTTTTACATCGTATATCACCGGAAGATCCCCGATGAGATCTCTCGTCTTTAAAAGCGCGTTCATTCCTTCGGGGCCGAGTGCTTCGTAAAATGCTGAATTGATCTTGTACGCACATACAATATCTCCGGTTTTTTCGATGATCGATTTGTTAAATTCATATATGCCCTGGGCATTTTGGGGGAATTTTTTTGGCAGTTTTTCAACGTCCGAGTCAAGGCCTATGACCAACACATTTCCAACCTTATGCATTCTGCTTCTTATCTTTTCTGTGAATTTCATCGGAATCCTCCTCTGTGCGAAACATTTACAACCTCTTTGAAATCGAGTTTAAGCGCTTCAAGCATATTTTTGAGATCTTCAATTATTTTTTGAATAGATTTTGGATCTATCATGGCCTGAGTTCCTATTTCAACAATTGACGCACCGGCGATCGCGTATTCCATGACATCTTCGGCTTTTGTAACTCCGCCAAGCCCTATTACCGTGAGATCTTCAAAGGCTTCTTTTACCTGATAAACTTTCCATAACGCGATCGGCATAAATGCAGGACCGCTTAATCCGCCTTTTACATTCTTAAGAAATGGCTTTCCCGTTTTGAAATTGAATTTTGCACCCTGAATTGAATTTCCGATATTCACGATCTTGATACCTGAATCTATGGCAATTTGAGATTGTCGTATGACATCTAAATCGAGTGATAATTTGGCTATCAAAGGTTTTTTCGTCATCGCTTTGCAACCCGACAATATCTCTTTTGTGAGTTGGGAATCTGAAACTATCACTTTTCCACCGACGTTTGGGCATGACAGGTTTACCTCTATCATATCGGCGAATTTTTCCACTTTTCTTGTTACATCTGCAAAATCTTCGGGATTTTCTCCTCCGACCGAAATTATTCTGACACATTTTTCGGGAAGAAATGGCGCTGTTTTTTGGATAAAAAGATCAACTCCTGGATTTTGAAGGCCTATCGAATTCAAAAGACCATTTTGAATGTAAACAAGACGCGGAGGCATGTTACCTGTTACCGGCTTTGGTGTCACCGTTTTTGAAGTAAAACCGCCTATGATGCCTGGAGAGACGTATTTGAAGAACTCATCTCCAAACCCCAAAGGACCGGAGGCCGTTACAATTGGATTTTTAAAATGAATGCCCTCTATTTCTACTGATAAGTCCATTCTAAATCAACCTCCGAAATTTTAAAAGTCGGACCATCTTTGCAAACAAATTTCACACCGTCTTTCGTCATCACGGCGCAACCTTCACACATGCCGCGTGCACATGCCATTTTCTCTTCCATTATCGCGTAAAGTGTACTCTCGGGCAGATCACGCTTGAGCCCCTTTATCATTTCATGAGGGCCGCAAACTAAAATGTTTTTCAGAGGAGATAATTTTGCCAGATCCACAGGAGTCGTTGGGTTTACAACGCATACGCAATGATCCGGTATATCCACAAAATCGAAAAGTTCATCATCCAGCATCCCTATTATCATTTCTTTAAAACCATAGGCAAGAGCGTAAAAATGGATTGGGGCATATCCTACCCCTCCTGCTATGAGCAGCACGTCATCGATCTTTGAAATGGGGTTTCCGAATGGTCCATCAACGATGATGTCCTCATCGAGAAATTGCTGTATTTCTCCTCCGGTTTTGATGAGAAATTTCAAATTGCCATCTTTTAAGTCGTATACACTGAAAGGTCTCGGAATGTAAGGACCTGTTTTGGTTTTTATCGTGAAAAACTGACCTGGCATGGCTTTGCCGTTGTACGGCAATTCAAGCAAGACGTAAGATCCCTTTTCCGAAACTTTCAACATTTCCATACACCTGCCTTCCATTAACGTAAGTCGCTATAACTTTGCCGTTCATGGTTTTGTTTAAAAATGGCGTGTTTGCTGATTTTGATTGTATCGTATTTCTTGAAATGGTCCACTTTTGGTCCGGATCGAAGATGACAAAATTCGCCGGCAAACCTTTTTGTATTCTGCCCTCGTTTAATTTGTACAATTTTGCAGGATCTGATGTAACTTTTTTCAAAAGCAACTCAACTTTTATGCCTTTTTGAGAGGCCATCAAAATTTCGTTGAGGAGTGTTTCAAAGCCGAGAATTCCAAATGGTGCCGATTGAAATTCGACTTCTTTTTCCTCGACCGTGTAAGGTGCATGATCTGTTATTATCGCGTCTATCGTTTCATCTTCAAGGCCTTCGTAGAGCGCAACCTGATCCTCTGCCGTTGGGAAAGGAGGATTTATCTTTTTTGATGTATCGTAATCGTGAAGGTCTTCATCCGTGAAAACAAGGTGGTGAATACATACATCGCACGTGATGTTTATTCCGTCTTTTTTCGCCTGCCTTATGAGTTTTACAGACCTTGCCGTTGACACATGGGCTATGTGCACATGTGCCTTTGTCAGATAAGAAAGTTCTATCTCGCGCGAAACGGCTATCGATTCTGCGACATCCGGCATGGCATATATGCCGTAAAGCGTCGAATACCATCCTTCTCTCATGTGTCCGGCTCCGAGATCTCTGTCCTGACAATGAGAGATTATTGGAAGATCGATCTCATGTGCGTACTCCATCGCATGGCGTGCCAGGGAAGCATCGCTCAAAAAATTTCCGTCATCTGAAAATCCAACGACACCTGCGCGCGCCATTCTGTGCATTTCGGTGAGTTCCTTTCCTTCTCTCCCTTTTGTTATGGCACCCACGATTTTAACGTTTACTTTTGCGTGCTGTGATTTTTCTTTGATGTAAAGCACCATTGCCTCGCTGTCTATGGCAGGAGTGGTGTTAGGCATGGCAAAAACCGTCGTTATTCCGCCGTGAGCGGCGGATCTGGTACCGGAGATGAGATCTTCTCTTCTTGTCTGGCCGGGATCTCTTAAATGTGCGTGTGTATCAACAAGACCCGGCAAGACCCAAAGTCCGTCGAGATCCAATTTTTCATCGTCTTGATCCTCAAAATATGTGTTAAAAGCAAAAGATCCTTTATGAAATCTTTCTCCATCGAAGATATTTGCGTTATCAAAGATCATTCGACAACACCTCCAAGCATTTGATTTAACAAAGCCATTCTTACAAACACACCGTTTGTCACCTGTTCTTCAACAAAAGATGAATCCGAATCGGAAACCGATTCGATTACCTCCACACCTCTGTTCATAGGACCGGGATGCATGAAAATCGAATTTGGTTTTGCATATTTCATGATTTCTGGCGTTATGCCGTAAAACTCGTTGTATTCGTCAAGCGATGAAAAAAATGTGCTGTTTTGACGTTCAAGTTGCATCCTCAATCCCATAACTATGTCTGAATTTGAAACCGCCTTTTTAACATCGTAAGAGACTTTGACACCGTAATTTTCAACGTTTAACGGCATTAAGGTCGCCGGACCCGTGAGAGTTACCTCTGCTCCCATACTTGTGAGCAATTTGACATTCGATCTTGCTACCCTGCTGTGAAGTATATCTCCGACAATTGTGACTTTCAGCCCTTCTAACTTTCCGAATTTTTCCCACATGGTGTATGCGTCTAAAATCGCCTGAGTCGGATGGCCTCGAATTCCGTCTCCCGCATTTATGACAAGTGATTGGGTGTATTTTTTCAACATCATCGGGCTTCCGGGTTCGGAATGTCTTATGACGTAAAGATCTATTCCCATGGCGTCGAGAGTTTTGACGGTATCTTTGAATGATTCTCCTTTATTGAGTGAACTCGTTGAAGCGGTGAAATTCACAACATCGGAGCCGAGTCGTTTGGCCGCAATTTCAAAAGAAATCCTCGTTCTTGTCGAGGATTCGAAAAAAAGTGTACATATCGTTTTGCCCTTCAGAGACGTCCATTTCTTTGTAAAACCACTTTCTTTGAACTTTTTTGCCATTTGAAATATCGACATGACGTCATCTCCGGTTAAGACATCGACATCAAAAAGATCTTTTCCAAGAATACTCATTTTTTCCTCCCTTCGTTATATGCTAAACTGGTTTAGATTCAAAATATTAGCTCCGGCAGATGCCTCGCTCGATGTCTGGTCCTCGCTGCGCTGCGGAGGCCATCTCGGAGGCATCCTGCCCTTCGCTCACAGTAAATGACTATTCGGCTTTTAAAATGAGTTTGGTATATATGCCAAACTGGTTTAGATTCAAAATATTAGCTCCGGCAGGTGCCACTTCGGAATCTGTCCTCGCTGCGCTGCGGGGGCTTCCTCATGGGCATCCTACCGAAGCTAATATCGGAACTTAATAGATATTCGATTCTTAAGGTTAATTCCGCATATAAAAAAAGGACACCTTTAAAAGGTGTCCTTTGTATATTCAAATGTTGAAAATCAATTGGAAAGGAAAACCACTGCTGATCTCCTTTGCAAGGAAAGGTAATATAAACCATACTTTCCCAAAAATTCACGTAAGAAATCATCTTTTCCTCCTTAAGCCAAAGAGGATTATACTCCCAAAAATTTTCAATGTCAATTGCTTGACAAATTCTTTCGATATGTTGTAGAATACGCAAGGAGTGCCAGCGTAGCTCAGTCGGTAGAGCAACTGATTTGTAATCAGTTGGTCGGGGGTTCAAGTCCCTTCGCTGGCTGTTAAAGGAGAGGTGCCCGAGTGGCCAATGGGGACGGACTGTAAATCCGTTGGCGGATCGCCTTCGATGGTTCAAATCCATCCCTCTCCACCATTGAGAGGTGCAAAATGGCTAAAAACACTAAAAATTTCGTGTCTTTGGAATGTACTGAATGCAAATCGAGAAATTACGTTGTGAAAAAAAGCAAAGGGCAAAAAGAAAAATTAGAACTTAAAAAGTATTGTCCGAAATGTAAGAAGCATACTGTTCACAAAGAAGTTAAGTGAAAAGTAGGCCCGTAGCTCAATTGGCAGAGCACCGGTCTCCAAAACCGGGGGTTGTGGGTTCGATCCCTACCGGGCCTGCCATGTTTTTGCGAGGTGAATGAGATGGCAGATGTAGGTAAATTTGTAAGAGAAGTCAGAAGTGAGGCTCAAAAGACCAATTGGCCGACAAGGGCGAAGTTGTTTTCTTCGGCCGGAATAGTGCTTTTGATCTTGATCGTGACGGGAGTTTATTTTTGGCTTCTTGATCTTGGATTTTCAAGTTTAACGACGTGGTTGCTTTCGGCGCTTGGCATAAGATAAGCGAATCGACAGATCAACTCAAGGGTGATCAAATCACTCTAAAATTTTGTTTTTGGAGTTAAAATGAAAAAATCATGGTATATAGTCCAGACTTATGCTGGTCTGGAAGAAACGGTAAAAGAATCGATAGAACAAAAACGTGATCAGATGAATCTTTTCGATTTCATAGGAAGAGTTTTTATACCGCAGGAAAAAGTTGTTGACATAAAAAGCGGACCTGTTGAAAAGATAAGGATTCCTTCGACGGCAAAATTTCACGTTAATTCAGGTGAAGACATCACAAAAGATCAAATGATAGCAGAACTTCCAGAAGTGCATTCGAAGCATGATGGAAAGATAATCGAAGTCAAAAATATGAGAAAACTCGTGATAGAATCTATCGATCGAAAAAATAGCAGAACTTATTATATTCCTTCCACTACCGGTATAGAAAACGGTATAAGGTTGGGTGCCAAACTGACCGAAGGAATGCCAATCGCAAAGGACAAGTCCGTTTTTTGCGAGATCGATGGTAAGGTCGTTCAGAACGATCGCGTCAAAAAAGTTGTAATTCATCCTCAAGATGGAGAAGAAGACGATTTTTATTTTGTTCCGCTTGAGTGCTTTAATAAATCTATAAGAATTAACAAATCGATACGTGCCGGAGATAAAATAGCAGACAAGAAGATATTCACATCTCCGACGGCCGGTATAGTTGAAATAGATGTTTTCGGTGCTTACAAGGAAGTCAAGATCTCCAAAGTTATATCCAAAAGGCTTTTTCCTGGATACGTTTTCGTTGAAATGTTTATGAACGAAGAAAGTTGGGAGATAGTCAAAAATACCGAGCATGTGATAAATTTCGTTTCAAATGCAGGTCAGCCCATTCCACTCAAGACAAGAGATGAAAAATTGATCTCAAGTTTGATGGTTGAAAAGAAGAGTTCCAAGGCTTCTGAAGAGGTAAAGGTTAACATAAATCTTGAGATAGGAGAACGTGTCAAAATAAAAAGCGGGCCTTTTGAAGGCTTTGCCGGCACCGTTAAAGAGGTCAAACCTGATAAAAAAGAGATAACAGTTATGGTTACGATCTTCGGAAGGGAAACTCCGGTTGTTTTAAGCGTTTCCGAAGTTGAGAAAGCAGTTTCATAGAATCAGTGGGAGGGTTTAGTTCCCGAAAATACCACAAGGAGGTTTTTATGGCATCAAAAAAGTTGATAAGGCAAGTGAAACTTCAGATTGCCGCAGGTAAAGCAACACCAGCCCCACCGGTAGGGCCGGCCTTAGGACAGCATGGCGTGAATATAATGGCTTTTTGTAAACAATTCAACGCCGAAACGGCAAAACAAGCCGGAATGATTTTGCCGGTGATAATAAATGTTTACGAGGATAGGTCTTTCACTTTCATAACAAAGACTCCTCCGGCTTCGATATTGATAAAAAAGGCCGCCGGAATAGAAAATGGATCTGGAGAACCTAACAAGAACAAAGTTGGAAAAATAACCAAAGCCCAACTTCTCGAAATAGCAAAGGTCAAAATGCCTGATCTCAATGCTCAGGATCTTGAATCTGCCGCCCGTATAATTGCCGGAACTGCCAGAAGCATGGGCGTAGAAGTAGTCGGGTGAGGTGAATAAAATGGCAAAGCATTCTAAAAGATACACCGAAGCAGTCAAAAAGGTTGACAGAAACAAATTATATTCTCTTGAAGATGCCGTTAGATTGATAAAAGAAACTTCAACCGTCAAATTCAACGAAACGATTGAAATGTCCGTCAAAACAGGCATAGATCCGAAAAAGAACGAACAGCAAGTTAGAAATACAATAACCCTTCCGAACGGCACTGGTAAAAGCGTTAAAGTGCTTGTTTTTGCAGTAGGGCCAAATGCCGAGGCCGCAAGGGCTGCCGGAGCGGATTACGTTGGCGGTGAAGAACTTGCCCAGAAAATAGCGTCCGAAGGATTTTTGGATTTCGATGTTGCCATAGCCTCTCCGGATACCATGGGTTTTGTGGGTAAACTTGGTAAAGTGCTTGGTCCGAGAGGTCTTATGCCTTCTCCAAAATCAGGTACCGTTACGCCTAACATCGCCGAGGCCGTAAAGTCTTTTAAAGCCGGCAGGGTTGAAGTGAGAAATGATAAGACTGGCAATCTCCATTTACCGGTTGGAAAGAAAGAATTTGAATCTGACAAACTAAGCGAGAACATAAAATCAGCCGTTCAACAGATAAATGCGTTGAGGCCGCAGGGAGTTAAAGGAAGATTTTTACAAAAATTAGTCGTGAGTTCTACCATGGGTCCTGGCATAAAACTGGATATCAGTCAGTTTGAAGCCTGATTCACAGCCAAAGACAGCGGGATTTTAAAGGTTGATGCCTTCCCGCCGAGGCACGTGATCTTGAATTTTCAGATAATGAAGATCAACGGCCTTAAAGGGGCCGTTTTTTTTGAAGGAGGTATACCATGCAAAAACAGCAAAAAGCCATGATAATCGATGAACTTACCGATTCGCTTTCCAAGTCTCAATTGGTACTTTTCACCGATTATAAAGGTATGAGCGTCGAGACGATAAGCAAGTTGAGAGAAGAACTTTCAAAGGTTAATGCACAATACAGAGTTGTAAAAAACACGCTGTTGAAAATATCGTTGAAAAAGATCAATCTCTATCCGGATGGAGTCGAAGATCATCTTCAAGGTACAACGGCGATAATGTATGCTCAAGATGATCCTGTTTTGGCTCTCAAATCGCTTTACAATTTTCTTGATGAAAACGCAAATGCTTTAGTTGTGAAATCAGGTTTGTTCGAAGGAAATTTCATAACCGCCGATCAGGCAAAAGAATTTTCCAATCTGCCACCGAGAGATGTGCTCATCGCTCAACTCGTTGGCCAATTTCAGGCACCGATATACGCTTTACACGCTGTGCTTTCCGGGACGCTTAAAAAGTTGCTTTACGCTTTGAATGAAGTTGGAAGTAAAAAATCAAATTGATTTTTGAATATCATGGAGGTGTTTTAAAATGACGAATGAAGAAATAATAAAGGCAATTGAAGAAATGAGTGTAGGGGATCTTGCGAAACTCGTAAAAGCGCTTGAAGAAAAGTTTGGCGTTAGCGCTGCTGCACCTGTTGCGGTTGCCGCTGCACCTGCGGCTGGAGACAAGAAACCAGTTAAGGAAGAGGAAAAAACATCTTTTAACGTTGTGCTCAAGGAATCCGGAGACAAGAAGTTGCAAGTCATAAAGGTCGTCAGAGAAATAACGAATCTTGGACTTAAAGAAGCAAAGGATCTTGTTGACAAGGCCGGTGCTCCAGATGCCATCGTCAAGCAAAATGCAGCGAAAGAAGAGGCAGATCAAATAAAGGCTAAATTAGAAGAAGCAGGAGCGGTCGTAGAGTTAAAATAATTTGATCTAATCTTTTCGTACAAAAAATCATATTCAAATTGAAACTCAACCTCATCGGAATTGTAAAGATTCTGATGGGGTACTTTTGCTTAAATATAGTGAGAGAGGTTTTGCATTTAAAAGAAAGGCATGGTGAAAAGGTGGAAAAACGGGAAAGGTACTCTTATGGAAGAATGAAAGATGCCATTGATGTCCCAAACCTTATATCCGTACAAATCGATTCTTACAAAGAATTCGTTGAAAAAGGCATAATGGAAGTTTTGAAAAAATTTTCTCCGATAGAATCAAAGCCGCACAAGGCCGATGTTAAGAAAGGAGAAAAGGGTTTTAAACTCGAATTTGTAAGTTCGAGAACAGGTGAATCGAAATACACCGAAGAAGAATGCAAACTGAAAGATACCACTTACAGCGTGCCGCTTTACATAACGATAAGGATAAAAGACATCCATTCAAACGAAATAAAAGAAGACGAAGCTCTTTTCGGTTATCTTCCGATCATGACAGAACGTGGCACCTTCATAATAAACGGTGCCGAGAGAGTCGTTGTTCATCAACTTGTCAGATCTCCAGGTGTCTATTTCGTTCAGGAATTCGAAGGTTCTGAAAGAGTTCCAACTTTTTTTGCGCATTTTCTTCCCGAAAAAGGTGCATGGCTTGAGATTTTGCTGAACGTTAAAAAAGGCATCCTTCAGGCAAGAATAGACAGAAAGAAAAAGATAAAATTACCTTTGTTGCTTAAAATTTTTGATTACGTCACACCTATGGAAATGATGAAACTGTATCCCGTTGCTATTCCGGCAGATGAAGATGAACTTGTTTTTCGAAGAGGTTCTGTGTTGCTTGAAGATGTAACCGATAAAAACGGAAATGTCCTGATACATGCCGGTGAAAAACTTGAGGAAGAAATGATTCCTTCAATACTTGAGGCCAAAATTCAGAAGATGACCATAGCACATCCTTACCTGCAAAAAACCGTTGAGAATCTTGATGACGTTGAAAAAGACATGACTTCGGATGATGCGTATATAGAATTCTTCAGAAAATTAAGACCTGGAGAAATTCCGAGGATAAACGTGGCTAAAAGTTATTTTAACAGTCTTTACTTTGATCCCGAGCATTACGATCTCACAAAAATAGGAAGGGCAAAGATAAACACAAAACTCGGACTTAAAAATGATTCGATGGTACTCACCAAAGAAGACATAATCGCATCGATTAGGTACTTGCTTGACATAGAAAATCACGAAGAAAGGCTCGATACCAAAGATCATCTTGGCAACAAAAGAGTCAGAACTGCCGGAGAACTCATGAAACTCGAATTTGAACGCGGCTTTTCGAGAGTTCAAAAGATGATAGAAGACAAAATGAACATGTACAATTCGCTTGATAAGATAAACATTCAAAGTCTTATAAACGTAAGGGCGGTAATGGCGACGCTTCAACAATTTTTTGCTTCAAGTCAACTTTCTCAATTCATGGATCAGGTGAATCCTCTTGCAGAATTGACACACAAAAGAAGGATATCTGCCCTTGGGCCGGGAGGATTAAGACGTGAAAGGGCAAGATTTGAAGTACGCGACGTTCACCATTCTCATTATGGACGTATGTGCCCGATAGAAACTCCAGAAGGTGCAAACATAGGTCTTATAACCTCGATGGCCATATTTGCCGAGATAGATGAATACGGCTTTTTGAGAACTCCTTACAGAAAAGTCGATAATGGTAAAATAACCGATAAAATAGATTACCTTATGGCTGATGAAGAGGGAAATTACAACATAGCACCGGTAAACGTCAAGATAAATCCCGATAACACTTTGGCGGATGAAAGGGTAACGGTAAGATTCATGGAAAGTTATCGTTACGTCAACAAGGCAGAAGTTGACTACATAGACGTTTCCTCAAGACAAATCGTCAGCATATCGGCCGCTCTGATACCATTTCTTGAAAATGATGATGCCAACAGGGCTTTGATGGGTTCGAACATGCAAAGGCAGGGTGTGCCTCTTGTGAATCCTCAAGCACCTTTGATAGGAACCGGAATGGAAAAATATGTTGCAAGGGATTCCGGTTTGATAGTCATGGCAAAACATGCCGGAAAGATAAAAAAGGTTTCCTCAAATGAAATAATCGTTGAAAAAGATGATAACTCCGGAGAAGATGTTTACAAACTCATAAAATATTCACGAACAAATCAGGACACATGTATAAATCAGATACCGATAGTTGATGTTGGAGATCATGTTGACGCCGGAGATTGTATAGCGGATGGACCGGCCATGGATATGGGAGAACTTGCCTTAGGCCGAAATGTATTCGTCGCTTTCATGTCGTGGGAAGGATATAATTTCGAGGATGCCATAATCGTCAATCAGTCTTTGATAGAAGAAGATGCTTTCACATCTGTGCATGTTGAGGTCTATGAAACTTACGCGCGCGAAACGCGTTTGGGGCCCGAAGAAATAACCGCTGACATACCGAATGCTTCAAAAGAGTTGTTGAAAAATCTTGATGAAAACGGCATAGTAAGGGTCGGTTCACTCGTCCATCCAAAAGACATCCTTGTTGGGAAGGTAACGCCAAAAGGAGACAGCGAATTGACAGCCGAAGAAAAGATCATGAGATCGATCTTCGGAGAAAGAGGAAGAGACGTCAAAGACACATCGCTCAAATTGCCTCATGGAGTCGATGGAAGAGTTATAGGAGTGCATATATTCGAAAAAGGCGATATCTCCGAACTTGATTCAAGTGTAAACAAAATGGTGAAAGTTTACGTTGCGACCAGAAAGCCTCTTGCCGTTGGAGATAAACTTGCCGGACGCCACGGAAACAAAGGTGTCGTCTCCAGAATTGTCGCAAAAGAGGATATGCCGTTTTTACCTGATGGAACACCGATAGAGATGATATTAAGTCCGCTTGGAGTTCCGTCAAGGATGAACATAGGGCAGGTGCTTGAGACGCATCTCGGATGGCTTGCAATGTTAAAGGGCATGTATTTTTCCACGCCTGTTTTCAACGGTGCTACCGAGGGCGATATTTTTACGCCTCTTTACGAAGAGCGCGCAAAATACGGCTTAACGGAAGGAGACGACGCGAATTATCCGAATGGAAAGGTTGTGCTTAGAGACGGCAGAACTGGTGAGGTGTTTAACAGTCCTGTCGTAGTTGGTGTGATGTACATGATGAAACTCATTCATATAGCGCAAGACAAGATCCACGCGAGATCTATAGGCCCCTATTCTTTGATACATCAACAACCTCTCGGTGGAAAGGCTCAATTTGGAGGCCAGAGGTTCGGGGAAATGGAGGTCTGGGCGCTTGAAGCGCACGGCGCGTCTCATACACTTCAGGAAATGCTTACCATAAAATCAGATGATATCGAAGGAAGAAATGAAGCCTACAAAGCGATAATGCGCGGGAAAAACATTCCGATTTCTAATCTTCCTGAAAGTTTTAAAGTGCTCGTGAAAGAATTGCAGGGTTTGGCCCTTGATATTAAGGTTTACGATGATAACGGCAACGAAATTAAATTGGATCGTTAAGGAGGGGTAAAATGGCAGAAGATAACCCCAAGATAGTTTTGAACCCTTCTCAAAATAAGATAGGAAGGGTGGAAATAGGACTTGCCTCACCGGAAACAATTTTGAAATGGTCTAAAGGTGAGGTGAAAAAACCGGAAACCATAAATTACAGAACTTTCAAACCTGAATCCGATGGCCTTTTCAGCGAGCAAATCTTCGGACCTGTCAAAGATTACGAGTGCGCTTGTGGAAGGTACAAAGGAAAAAAGTACGAAGGCACAACTTGTGAAAGATGCGGTGTCACGGTTGAATCAAAAACGGCGCGCAGGAGAAGAATGGGACATATCGCGCTGGCCGTGCCGGTGGTTCATATCTGGTATCTAAAAAACATTCCCAATTACATATCCACCTTACTCGATATAGCCCCAAAAGATATAGAGCAGATAATATACTTTGGATCGAGAAGAACTGTCGAAGCGTCTTACATGGTTACAAATCCTAAAAGCACGAACTTTGAGATCGGAGATAAACTTTACATCACTGAATACAACATATACAAAACCAAATTTGAATTCGACGTTGAGAATTCCGTGAGGATAAAGGCTCCCCATGGCCCTGTGAGATCGGAGATAGACGGATTTGTTTCTATAAAGGCCGAAAAGACAAACACCGGCAGGATCATCACATGGGTTAACGTTTCTCAATCCATAAAACCAGAAGATTCTAAAAGCGTTGAATACAACATTTACCGTGGGATGGAATTGGTTGTCAAAGAGGGAGATAAGGTTAAGACCGGAGATATCATAGCAAATGAACTCAAAGTTGAGCCTTTCAAGGCTCCTTTCGATGGAACGTTCGAAATAGACGAGATAACATCGACCATAAAAGTGCTTCCGCTCCCGACATCCAAATTTCAACCGGTAACTTACACACTTCCTTACGGATCAAAAGCAACTGTTCAAAGCAATCAAAAAGTTAAAAAAGGAAGAGTGCTTACCACGGGCACCCATATAGATGCTGTAAGAGCCACAATGGATGGAACGATATTCTACGGGAAAAACCTTTCCGTCGTTCAAAGAGAAGACGGCAAAACCGTTGCAAACTCGAGTGACAAGATAAGCATCGTGGAAAAAGGAGAATTGAAAAGAGTTGAAAGATCATACCCGCTTTTTGAAGGCATCACGCCTTACGTTGAAGACGGACAGGAGATAAAAGCGGGAGATTACGTAGCCGATAGATTCGTTTACGAGGACGAAGATCTGACGGTTAAAGAACTCGAAGTGTTTGAAAAATATTATCCCGGAATGTTTGACAAAGAGTTTGAGATAGAAAACGACAGAACGGTCGTCATGATAACGGACATAGACGAAGCGGTGGCAAGTGAAATAGGCAAAAAGATCGGGGATGTTATCCTTGATAACGAGTACGATGCTTACAAAAACATCTACGAAGATAAAATAACGGCAGATGTCGGAGCCTCTGCGATCAAAAGATTGCTTGAGAAAATAGATCTCGGAGAACTTGAGACCAAACTTGAAGCGGAATTGAAAAATATCCCGGAATCCGCTTCAAACAAAAAAATGAAGATTCTCAAGCGTCTTCATGTGGTAAGAAGTCTTATCGAAAGCGATCAAAGACCTGAATGGATGGTGCTTGACGTGATACCTGTCATTCCGCCGGATCTTAGACCTATGATTCAGATCGATGGAGGTCGTTTTGCCACAACAGATTTGAACGATCTTTACAGAAGAGTCATAAACAGAAATAACAGACTGAAAAAACTGCTTGAATTGAACGCTCCGGATATAATTGTAAGAAATGAAAAGCGTATGCTTCAGGAAGCGGTTGATTCTTTGGTCGCCAACGGAAAACGCGGCAAGTCAGTTATGGATAAATCCAACAGACCTTTGAAATCTTTGACCGATCTGCTTAAAGGGAAAAGAGGCAGATTCAGAAGAAATTTGCTCGGCAAGCGTGTCGATTATTCCGGTCGTGCGGTTATAGTCGTAGGGCCTACTTTGAGGATAGATCAATGCGGTATTCCGAAAAAAATGGCCATGGAATTGTTCAAACCATTTGTGCTTCAGAAACTTGTCAAAAGCGATCCGGACAAGTCGGCAAGAAAATGGGGACGTATGATGATAGAGCGAGAAGTGCCGGAGGCCTGGGAAGTACTTGAAGATGTCATAAAAGGGCATCCAGTTTTGCTCAACAGGGCACCTACTCTTCACAGAGTCAGCATTCAGGCATTTGAACCAAAATTGATAGAAGGGGACGCAATTCAACTTCATCCGCTTGTTTGTCCTCCTTTCAATGCCGATTTTGACGGAGATCAGATGGCAGTCCATATACCACTTTCCGCGGCAGCGCAGGCTGAAGCGAAGTTCCTGATGCTTTCCAAATACAACACCATCAGTCCGGCTCATGGTCAGCCACTTTCGATGCCAGGCAAAGACATCATACTCGGAATGTACTACCTGACCATGAAAAACGATAAACTTCGAAAACCGAAAACCGTTTTTTCGTCCGCGGAAGAAGCGATGCTGGCGTACAACACAGGTTACATAACCTTGCATACGCCGATCGATGTGCTGTTGCAATTTACCAGCTGTGAAAAACTTGTGAAAGACACAACGGTTGGTCGTGTCATATTCAACGATGGATTAGTTGAAGAACTTGTCGATTACACAAAAACTTACGATAAAAAAGAGATAAAAAACATCGTTTCCAAAGCCTTCAAAACTTTTGATATAGATGCAACGGCCGATGTACTTGATAGAATAAAAGATTTCGGATTCAAATATGCGACAATCTCCGGTGTTACGATTTCCGTCAGAGACGTGCTTATATCCGAAAAGAAGCCAGAGATAATAAATAAATCTCAGCAAAAAATAGATAAAGTTGAAGAGGCATTTTCCAACGGTATGATAAATCAACAGCAAAGGTACGAGCAGATCGTCAGAATTTGGGAAGATGCAACCAAAGCGATTCAGGATGTTACTTACGATGAATTGTCCAAAGATATATTCAATCCTGTTTTCATGATGGTCAGATCCGGAGCAAGGGGAAGTATTGACCAGATAAAACAAATAGCAGGTATGAGAGGTCTTATGGCAGATCCATCCGGCAAAACGATAGAAGTTCCGATACTTTCCAATTTCAGAGAAGGTCTAAACGTCATGGAATATTTCATATCCACACACGGTGCTCGAAAAGGATCTGCAGATACGGCTTTAAGAACATCCAATTCCGGTTATCTCACCAGAAGACTTGTCGATGTTGCACAATCGATGACGATAAAAGAAACAGATTGTGGAACCAAAAATGGCGTAGAACTCAAAACCTTGAGAGACGACGATGTCGTGATAGAAAAATTGGAAGATTCTCTCTTTGGTCGCGTGCTTGCCGAAGACGTCGTTAATCCAAAAACAAAAGAGGTCGTTTACGAGCGTGACACGATGATGGAAGAAGACGATGCACATAAGGCCGTCAGCACAATAGAAGAAGTTCAAGTGCACAAAGCCGAAGATGTCAGGATCGATACGATAAACGATCTTAAAGATTATGCCGAAATTGCCGATGATCTTTACGATGATGATAAAGGCACGTCTTCCGGGGTACCATCCAAATTGATCTTCAAAAAAGGTGAACCTTTGAAGAATGTCGTAAACGTGGCCAGAAAGTTGGGCCTTTCCAAGATAAAAGCGGATATCTATCCTTGCGTTGGCGGGGTAACGGTTTCCCCGATACTTTCCAAAAATGGTAAAAAAGAGGTCGCAACGTACGAAGAAAGGGTTACACCAGAATTGGCCAAGAAATTCTTCGAAGAGGATATCGATACGATTACGTTAAGACCTTACATAAAGATAAGATCTCCTATGACTTGCGAACTTTCTAACGGCGTTTGCGAGAAATGTTATGGAATGGACCTTTCAAACCACAGGATCGTCCATGTAGGTGAAGCCGTCGGAATAATAGCGGCACAGTCAATAGGAGAACCCGGTACCCAACTTACCATGAGGACTTTCCATACCGGAGGAATAGCGACAACAGGAGACATAACTCAGGGTCTTCCGAGAGCCGAAGAATTGTTTGAAGCAAGAAAGAAACTAAAGGATGTTTCAGGCATATTCAGCCATGTATCCGGTTACGTCAAACAGATAAGTCAGGAAGAAAACAAAACCGTTAAAATATACATCGAAGATGATGAAGGAAATCTTCATGACTACACGGTTCCTAAGAAAACCCAGATACGCGTAAGGGAAGGACAGCGAATCATAGGTGGTACTCCTTTGACAACCGGAACGATAAGGCCAAGGGATTTACTCGAAAAAGTAGGAACCGAAAGTTCTTTTCAATATTTACTTCGAGAAGTCAAAAGAGTTTATGCTGAACAGGGTGTGGACATCCATGACAAACATTTTGAAGTCATAATAAAACAGATGTTCAACAAAGTCGAAGTCACAGATGCCGGAGATACAAACATACTGCCGGGCACTTTGCTTTCTTTGGAAGAGGCCAAAAAGGTAAACGAAGATATAAGGAAAGAAAATTTAAAAGTCGATGAAAACAGAAAAAAGATCGTCGGAAAAGAACTTGCCTACTCAGTCCTTAGCATAGACGAAGTTGGCAAAGAAATTGCCAAAGCAGGAGAAATTCTGACCGACGCTGTTGTTTCAGATATGGTGAAGGCAGGCGTAAAGGCAGTCGTAACCAAAGATGGAGAAAAACGTGATAGATATATAATAAACACGAAGAACGAGATCGAGTACAAACAAAAACTACTTAGAATAACAACGGCCTCGCTTGAAAGCGAAGGATTTTTAAGTGCAGCGTCGTTCCAGCAGACACCGCAAATACTTGCCGAGGCAGCAGTTGAGGGAAGATCTGACTTTCTCAAAGGGTTAAAAGAGAATGTCATAATAGGCCAACTTATACCATCCGGTACAGGACTTTCAGTATACAACAACATTCAAATCGAAGAACACCCTGCCGCAAAAATATCGAGAGAAGAGATGAAAAAAGAACAGCAGGCGTAAAGATAAATTGGTAAAACCAAAGGGGCATGTATGTGCCCCTTTTTTCATACTCTAATGTCCTTTTTTATACACCATTGGCCATTCGCCGTATTTCGTCGACCCCAGCATTCGCCTCTGTCCGTCATTCCAGTCGAAGAACTGGAATCGCCTTTTGTTTTTGGCTGCTTACTCGTTACCGGTTACGCGTTACCCGTCACTTGTATGCTTTAACATTTTCGAAATTCACCTGTGATTGAGTATAATAATTTGACGGGAGATGATTTCTTGGCAGAAGATATCGGTAAAACCCTTGACTTCATGGTTGATACCGCGGCTGCTCTTATGAGAACGGGTTCTCCTACGACAAGAACGGAAATATGGATATCCAAAATCGGAAATAAATTAGGTTTTGAAGTTGACGTCGCGATAATTTACACGGTCATATACATAACGATAAAAGACTCGAACGGGAATGTCATGACGATGACGAAAAGAACCGGTAATCTCTCAAGTGATTTTGACAAATTCATAAAAATAGATGCACTTGTAAAAAAATTCGTTGATGGAAAGATGAATCTTTCAGATGCGCATTCCCAGTTGAAATTTATCCTCAGCACCGATTTTTCATATCCGATTTTCGTTCAATTAATAGCCGCCGCTCTTGCCTGTGGAGGCTTTGAATACATACTTGTCGGAGGATTGATGAGTGCTCTTGCATCGATGGCGCTGGGGGCCATAGTTTACGCGGCAACGAATTACATCCGTTTACTTGATAACAGATTTTTTCAACAATTCAGTTCAGGCGTGATTATAGCAATAGGATCATGGATATTGATGCCTATTTTCAAAGGGTCCACATTGAACGGGATCATATCCGGCGCGATAATGTTGTTTGTACCCGGTTTACTTATAACCAACGGATTTTCAGAGATATCTCAGGGAAGTGTCATATCCGGGACCATAAAAGAAAGTGAAGCACTCGCACTGTTGGTGGCCCTCGTTTTTGGAATATCAGCAGGCAGTGTCTTTGTTGGAGGCATGAAATTTTGAATTTACTCGTTCAATCACTTATTGCGGGTCTTGCAAGCGGAAGTTTTACGCTGCTTTACAATGCCAGCCCTTTGGATGCGGTACTTGGCGGAAGTATAGGCTTTATAGGGTGGTTGGTCTACTCTTTAACCCTCGGATATGGCATGGTGGCATCGGCTTTACTTGCGGCATTGGTAATTGGATTGGTTGGAAGAATTCTTTCACGTCTGAGGCATATTCCATCTCAACCTTTGATAGTTGGCGGAATAGTGGTTTTGGTACCAGGTTTTATGGCATTCAAAGCCATGAACGCCTTTGTGATCGGCAATTCAACCGAGGGCACAACGATGATGCTTAACGCGTTTTTGGTTGCCGCTTCGATAGGTACAGGCCTGGTGGTTGCCGTTGCGATCACGACGATAATCTTCAGAAAGAAGTAGGAGGTTATGTATGGAAAAAATAACTTTTTTAAGTTACGACGGATTAAAAATAGAAGCAGAAATTTTTGGTAAATCGGATCATGCGGTCATTTTAGCACACGGTAAGATTTTCGATATGCAAAGTTGGGAGGCACTCGCAAAATATCTTGAAGATCAGGGTTTTTCCGCTATCCCCTTTAATTTTCGTGGCTATGGTAATTCACAATCTAAAGATTTTAAGTATGAGTTTGATGTCGTTGGAGCGATAGATTACGCGCTGAAAGATCACAAACGTGTTTCTGTCATCGGGGCAAGCATGGGAGGCGCCGCAACTCTCAGGGCTTTGGAAATCAGCAAACCTGTTGATGGTCTTGTGCTACTTTCACCGGCCGGCTTGCCAAAGAGTTTTTCAGATCTTGAAGGAAAAGCCAAAAAAGCGCTTGTCGTTTTTTCAAAAGGAGATTTTGTCTTTGACACGGCCACCGAGATTTCAAAATCACTTCCGTTTGAGACGGAAACCCTTATTTTCAACGGGAATCTCCATGCTCAAAACCTTTTTAGAGATTCGGAGATTGCTGCCGAACTCAAAAGCAAAATATCGACGTTTTTAAGATCGGTTGAAAGGATTTAAAAATGCAGGTCAAATTCTCTGATTTTTTGAATGCAAAAGTACCGATGCTTGAGGAAATCGTCACCGCTCTTTCTAAGACTTACGGATATGCTTCAATCCTTGGAAGTGATACCCACGGGAAAAGATATTTGGTAACAGATGTTGAGACAAACGTAAGCGATAGCAACTGGAACGAAAGAGGCTTCGTCCTTAGAGTCTTCAATGGGCTTAATTACTCGGAGTTTTCTTTCAACGAAATTAAAAATCCTTCTTACGTAATTGACTTTGTAAACGATGATCTCGTCAAATCGTTCGAAGAGTTTAAAAATCACGGTAAGGTTTTAAAATGCCCTTGCGTGATCGAAGAACCGGTTAAAAGCAGTTTTGAAGGTGAAGTTGAGATTCTTCCTGAAGATGTTGATCCCGGCACAAAAATAGAAAAACTTTTGAAGATGAAAGCGCATGCCCATCAATTGTCAACGAAGATCGTGAATTTTTGGTCTACATACGAAGAGGTGCAGGTAAACAAAGTTTTTGTTTCTTCCAAAAAATTGCTTCGCCAAAGTTACGTATGGTCGCAAGGTTACCTTCAGGCAATTGCCCGGGCTGAAAAGACGAAATACTCGTACGAAGGTTTTTCCGGCATGAAGGGAGTTGAAATACTTGATGAAATGATCCATGGTGTCGATAAAGTCGTTGCAGAAGCCGAAATGTTGCTCGATTCGGAAAAAATCCCTCCTGGAGAATACGACGTGATATGTGCCCCGGATGTCGCCGGAGTTATAGCACACGAAGCATTTGGACACGGCGTGGAGATGGACATGTTTGTAAAAAACAGGGCAAAAGCCGTTTCTTACCTTGGGAAAAAAGTCGCATCCGATCTCGTGACGATGCATGACGGTGCCGCCGCTGCCAAACAGGTTTCTTCATATCTCTTTGATGACGAGGGCACATTCGGATCGGACACGGTCGTCATAGATCATGGCATACTTAAGACCGGGATATCGGATTTGATGTCTGCTTTAAGGCTGGGTACGAAACCAACGGGAAATGGTAAAAGAGAATCTTTCGAAAGAAAGGCCTACTCAAGGATGACAAATACTTTTTTCGCTCGGGGAAATGACAAACTTGAAGATATGATTTCATCTGTCAAGCATGGTTATTTTCTCGAAAAGGTCTCAAGTGGAATGGAAGACCCGAAAAATTGGGGAATCCAATGCTGGATTCTTTACGGCAGAGAGATAAAAGACGGAAAGATAACAAATAAGATATTCTCTCCCATCCTCATGACGGGATACGTTCCGGATTTGCTCAATTCTATTTCGATGATCTCGGATGATCTTGAATTATCGGGAGTCGGAAGTTGCGGCAAGGGTTATAAAGAGTTCGTCAAAGTTTCTTCTGGAGGCCCCTACATAAAAGCCAAAGCGAGGTTAGGATGATGATAGACGAGATAATCAACGATCTTCGACTTCAAAAAGAGATCGATGATTGGAAGATAATAGAGAAAAAAGTCGATGGATCAGAATTGTTTTTTATCAAAGATGCACTCGATATGAACAGATCCAAACAAACTCAAAAATTTTTTGTCACGATATATCATGATTTCGAAGAAAATGGAAAAATGTACAGAGGATCGTCTGAATTTACGATTCATCCCGGTGAAATCGATGTTGAATCTTTGATAAAGGAAAATATCTTTTCATCCAAATTCGTCAAAAACACGCCATATCCACTTGCAACGCCATCAGAGGGAAAAAAGAGGTCTTTTGCAAAGGCCTCGTTATCGAATTCGATCGACGAAGTTGTTTCCTGCATGTACGCTGGGAGGTTAGAAAAGACATGGATAAATTCTTCCGAGATTTTTATGAATCACATTCAAGAAAGAATAGTCAATTCGAAAGGCGTGGATGTGTCAAATGACCTGCTTAGCCTTTACGTCGAATTTGTAACGACCTCTCGTGCCGAAAAAGAAGAAGTCGAACTTTATTGGAACTTTCAATTTTCAAAATTTGACGATGAAATTATAAAAGACAAAATCGCAAATGCCATGAAAACGACAGAAGATAGATCCCGTGCGGTTAAAATTCCAGATATCAGGAATATTCCCGTTATTTTAACCGGAGAATCCGTGAAAGAATTTTTCAAATATCATCTTTACAAAACATCGGCAAGGTATATATACGAGCATCTTTCAAATGCCAAAATCGGTATGGATCTTCAAAACAACGCGAAAAGCGACAGAATAACCATGTGGATAGATCCTTTCCTTGAAAGATCGGCTTATTCCATCGATTACGACGAAGACGGTTTTCCCGTGAAAAAAGTTAAGATCATCGATAATTCTGTCGTTGAAAATATATGGGGCGATATCAGATACGCACATTATCTTGGAATTGAACCGACGGGTCATATGACGAATTTCGTCGTTGAGGCCGGTAAAGTTGGCGAAGACGATCTTCAAAAAGGAGAGTACCTCAAAATTCTCTCTTTTTCAGACTTCGGGTTAGATCCCATGACGGGAGATTTTGGAGGGGAGATAAGACTTGGCTGGTATAGCGATGGTGAAAAGTTGATCCCCGTGACAGGCGGATCGATCTCGGGCAACGTATCTGATGTGGAAGAGATCATACTTTCAAAAGAAACACAGCAGGAGGATAATTTTTTCGGCCCTAAAAGTTTGAAAATCAGCGGGTTGAAAATTTCCGGAAGCAAAGAGTTATAAACGGTAGATAATGCCGGATCTAAAGTTGGCTTGGTATACTAAAAATCTTTTAAAAGTGAAGTACAAAACTCGATTCATGGCGGAGGGTAGGATGCCCTCTCGATGGCCTCCGCAGCGCAGCGAGGACCAGACATCGAGTGAGGCACCTGCCGAAGCCCATACTTCACAATCAAAGTTGAATCGGTATATAATGATATAATTTATTTGTCATAAAAAAATCGAAAGAAGGTAAAACATGAAAGAAAGCATAGCGATACTGGAAGCATGCCAGCAGATAATAGATTTAAAACTTGTTTCAGGCACATGGGGAAATGTATCTATGAGACTTGAAAACGGGAATATACTCATAACCCCAAGTGGCATACCCTATGACGAAATAAGGGAAGAAGACATCGTTTTGTGTGATAGAACGGGAAAGGTCATTGAAGGAAAACTTTTGCCTTCAAGTGAATTGAAAATGCATCTTGCCCTCTACGCCAAGCGTGAAGACGTGAATGCCATAGTTCACACGCACAGCCTTTATGCCTCTGTGGCATCCTCCATCTTCGAAGAAGTGCCGATTCTCGTCGAAGACGTTGCGATGGTTATAGGCGGTACAATAAAGGTTACAGAATACAAATTGCCCGGCACCGAAGAACTTGCAGAAGAAGTTGTGACGGCCATAGGCGATAACAACGCGGTCATAATATCAAATCATGGTCAGGCCGCTGTTGGCCAAACGATGGAAGATGCTATGCTTTCTGCACAGATGTGTGAAAAAGCGGCGCAAATGTACATCGTAGCCGTTCAAACCGGAAAAATGCCGCGCGCGCTTTGTGATAAAGATGTGAAGATGCTTTACGAAAAATACGTTAACTCCTACAAAAAACTAAAGGAGAAAAGATGAGTAAAGTTTTGAAGAACGCATTGATATTGAAAAATGATTTTTCATTCGAAAAGCGAACCCTCTACATCGAAAATGACAGAATAAGCGATTTTGCAATGGGAGAAGTCGAGGACCTCGATGGTATGCTTATCATGCCCGGCCTTGTTAACACACATACACACGCGGGTATGACCCTGTTCAGAGGTATCGCAGAAGATGTGGATCTTAACGACTGGCTTTTCAAATATATCTTTCCGCGAGAAGACAAATTGACGGAAAAAGATGTTTACATTGGGAGCCTTGTTGGATTTATGGAAATGGTCAAACACGGAATAACGACATTTGTCGACATGTATTTTTACGAAGACGCGATATATCAGGCTGCAAAAGATATCGGTATAAGGGGAATCGTGGCGAGAGGCCTCGCGGACACAGATGGAAAAGGGCGAAAGAAACTGCACCTTGCCGAGGAATTCATAAAAAAGCATCGCGACGATGATCTTGTGAAAGGTGGTTTTGGCCCGCATGCACTTTACACGTGTTCGATGGATTACTTTAAAGAGATAATTGAAACTTCGAAAAATTACGATCTGCCGGTTACATTTCATTTGCTTGAATCACCGGATGAAAGGGCCAATTTCAAAAAAGAAAGCGGAATAGAATCTGTTGAATTTCTTGACTCGATAGGGGCATTTGAAAAAAACACCATCATAGCGCATGGAACCGATCTTAACGATGATGAATTGCGTTTGATATCCAAAAGAGGATCGACGCTTTCTTACAATCCTATCTCAAACGCCAAACTCGGAAATGGAATAGCACCTATAAAAGCAGCCGTTGAGTTGGGTGTCAACGTTACACTCGGCACGGATTCGGCCGCTTCAAACAACAGCCTTAACATTTTCAGCGAAATGAAGTTTGGTGCCCTTCTCCAGAGGGCAAAACTTCATGATCCAAAGATATTGAAATTGGAAGAGATAATTAAAATGGCAACATCGAATGCAAAAAAATCTTTACCGTTCGATGTTGGGACCCTTGAAAGCGGCATGCTCGCAGATCTCGTTGTGATAGACCTCAATGACTTTTCCATGGTGCCCAAAGAAAACATGCTTGCCAACATCGTTTATTCACTTGATACCGCTTCCATAAAACGTGTCATGATAGGAGGAAAATGGATCTATGATGGAGAATTTCTCACCGTCGACGGCAAGAAGGTGATAGAAGACTTTGAAAAAGCATACAGCGAGGTTAATTCTCGCCTTTGAATTGATACCGCTGGCTTTGATCTTAAGTTCATGCTTTTTGACGAAGTTCAACATAAGCACGCTTAGATCTTTTGTGCCGGCAGGATATGCCGTCAAATTTTACGAGATAAAAGTGAAACCCGATCAATTCATCGGATACAAATCTTCCAAAATATTGAGAACTGTCTCTGTGACTTACGCCTCCACCGGATCGACCGTTTATCTTAACGCGGCAGAATTCGATAGTTCTTTCGATATGCATGATCTTTGGTATACGTTTGCAAAATCCAAAACAGGCACATGGAATGCCCTTAACAGTAGCCTTTGGTGGTTTTCGGGCACTTTGAAAACATCAAAATATCTCGCCTGGTATTCAAATTACACGATCTTTGTGCTTGAATCAAGCGGAAATGCCGATCTTGAATCCGTAAAAAAGCAGGTCGAAAATTTCATGAATGTTTTCGGGAGCGTGAAAAATTGATTTACAGGGAATTGGCGCCTTACCTTAAAGAAAAATATGGTACAAGGGTTCAAAGAATTTCCATATCCCACTTTAGAACATGTCCAAATCGCGATGGTACCGTTGGCTTTGGCGGATGCACCTTTTGCGAAGAAACAGGTAGTGGTTTTGCCAACAGATTCAGAAATCTTGAAGTTAAAACCCAGATGACGGAAGGAATGAAGATAGCCCGCGGGAAATACAAAGCCACAAAGTTCATGGCATATTTTCAATCTTTCACAAACACATACGGCCCTATTGAAGAACTTGAAAGAGTTTACAACGAAGCGATCATCGACGATGTTGTGGCCCTTGATATTTCAACAAGACCGGATGCTTTTTCGGAAGAGATAGCGCAACTTTTAAAAGAGATATCTTTTAGAAGGAAGGTTGACATATTCGTTGAATTTGGCCTTGAGTCCGTCAATGAAAACACACTTGTGGCCATTAACCGCGGTCATTCCGTCGGAGAATTCATAGATTCGGTTTTAAGGGCTAACAAATACGAATTTGAAACCGTCGCACATGTAATCTTGGATTTCCCTTCCGATACTATAAACGATGAGATCGCGTGCGCAAAGATATTATCGGCGCTTAAAGTGAATGGTGTCAAAATGCACTCACTTTATTTGATTGCCGGTACCAAAATGGGTCAGGATTACATTGAAGGCAAGATAAAACCTTTGGATTCAAAATCATACATTGACAGGGCAGTTGCCTTCCTCTCTCATCTTGATCCTCAAATCGTCATACACAGAATAATATCAACGCCTCCGGAAAATGCGATTTACTCAATCGGACTTTCTTCCGCTCAGGCAAAAAATTCAATAGAAGCAGAAATGATCAAGAATTCAAAATTTCAGGGCAGCGATTTCAATTATCTTGACGGTGGCAGTTGGAGAAAGAAATTTTTCGAAAGGAGCAATTCAAATGGAATACGTTCAGATGGTCAAAGAATCGGTTGAATTTTTGAAATCGAAGGTAAAGGGTAAGCCTCGAATTGCCATAGTGCTTGGTTCGGGACTTTCCGTCATAAAAGAAAGTTTAGATGTCGAGACGAAGATCAAATATTCGGAAATACCGCATTTTCCAGTTTCAACTGCCCCAGGCCATGCGGGTGAAATGATCTTTGGCAGATGGAATGATGTGGACGTTGTGCTTATGAACGGCCGTTTCCACTTTTATGAAGGCTATTCCATGAAAGAAGTTACAATGGCAGTGCGTGCATTTCAACTCATGGGAATCAAGTACTTGTTTCTCACAAATGCTGCCGGCGGACTCAACCACGCGTTTGAACCCGGCCATCCGATGATAATAACGGATCACATAAATTTCATGGGAGATAACCCTTTAATAGGTAAAAATGTCGAAGAATGGGGAGTCAGATTTCCGGACATGTCAGACGCTTACAATTCAAACCTTGCATCAATTGCCGAAGACGTGGCCAAAGAATTACCCGTCGAATATTACAAAGGCGTATACGTTGCGGTTGCAGGTCCGTCCTTTGAGACGCCCGCAGAATTGAAAATGTTCAGATATCTCGGTGCCGATGCCGTTGGCATGTCGACGGTGCCCGAAGTCATCGTGGCAAATCATGCCGGCATCAAAGTGCTTGCGATCTCGGCCATCACAGATCGCGCCATACCGGAAGGTTTAGCCCCTTTGACGGCGGAAGAAGTGTTGAGAGTTGCGGAAAAGACCGGAATACAGATAGCAAGTATTTTTGAAGGCGTTATAAAAGAAATTGGAGACGAACTCAAATGATCGAAGAGACAGTCAGAGTTTTAAAATCGAAAATAGGAGAGGTGGATGTCGCGATTATTTTAGGATCCGGACTTGGAAAACTCGCACATCAGGTTGAAGATCCCATTCGCATTTCTTATTCAGAAATTCCGGGATTTTTAAGATCGACGGCACCGGGCCATGCAGGCGAAATGGTCTACGGCACCGTAAATAAAAAACATGTTTTGCTTATGAACGGACGCTTTCACATGTATGAAGGTTATGCTCCCAAAGATGTCGCCTATCCCGTTGAGGTTATGAAGATGATAGGTGTTAAAAAGTTGTTGGTGACTAACGCGGCGGGAGGCATAAAACTTTCATTTGTTCCGGGTCAACTTGTTTTTATAAAAGATGTGATCAATTTTTCATTCAGAAATCCTTTGATCGGTCCAAACGATGAAAAGATAGGCCCAAGATTTCCAGATATGTCGCAGCCGCTTTCTAACGAATGGATCGAAAAGGCCAACGAGGCACTTTATAAAAACATGAACCAAAAACTGGAAACAGGCACTTACGCTTTGATGTTAGGACCGAGTTATGAAACTCCCGCTGAGATAAAGATGTTAAGGAAGTTGGGCGCGGATATGGTCGGCATGTCGACGGTACCTGAGATAATAAAGGCAAATCATGTTGGGCTGGAAGTCATGGGCATATCTTGTGTTACCAACATGGCTGCAGGCGTGCTCAAGCAGCCGCTCTCCGAAAAAGAAGTGCTTGATGTTGCAAATAGCGTTTCATCCAATTTTATATCCATAGTTAAAATCATAATAGAAAAAACTTGCTGAAGGTGATAGCGTGAGAGCATACGATGTGATACTAAAGAAAAGAGATGGCCATGAACTTTCCAAAGCGGAAATAGCATTCATGGTCGATGGATTCGTCAAAGGTGAGATCCCCGATTACCAGATGGCGGCATTTCTCATGACGATATATTTCAAACACATGAATTCCGAGGAGAGATATAACCTTACCGAGATAATGGCAAGGTCCGGCGACTCTATAGATCTCTCCTTCATCCCGGGCATCAAAGTTGACAAACACTCAACTGGAGGTGTCGGAGACAAAACCACGCTTGTGCTCGCGCCCATGGTTGCTTCGTGCGGGCTGCCGGTTGCAAAGATGTCCGGTCGTGGACTCGGCCATACCGGCGGTACTATCGATAAACTTGAAGCCATTCCTGGTTTTAAAACATCTTTAACGGAAGCGGAATTCAAGAAAAGCGTTAAAGATCATCTTATAGCCGTGGTAGGTCAGACGGCTAATCTGGCGCCAGCCGATAAGAAAATATATGCGCTGCGCGATGTAACGGCCACTGTCGATGAAATATCTTTGATATCTTCGAGCATAATGAGCAAAAAATTGGCTGCCGGCGCAGATGCGATAGTCTTGGACGTCAAAGTTGGATCCGGTGCTTTCATGAAAGACATCGCCTCGGCCACCGATCTTGCGCGTGCGATGGTAGACATAGGTAAAAAGCACGGCAAAGCGATGGTTGCACTTATAACAGATATGGACAAACCTCTCGGTCACACCGTCGGGAATGCCATAGAAGTTGAAGAAGCCATAGAAACCCTTAAAGGCAAAGGCCCTGCGGATCTTGAAGCGCTTTGCATAGAACTCGGTGCTCAAATGCTTAAACTCGGGAAAATAGCCGGAACTTTGGATACAGCAAGAAAGATGCTCGAAGATTCGATTGAAAGCGGAAAAGCGATCGAAAAGATGAAAGAGATGATCGAATCGCAGGGAGGAAATTCAGCCGTTGTCGATGACACCGCGCTGCTTGGCATTTCAAAAAATGCTTTTGAATTGAAAGCGTGGAAAGACGGTTACGTGACGTCTATGAATGCGGAAGGCATAGGCATCGCTTCGATGAAATTGGGAGCGGGAAGAGAAACGAAAGAAGACAAAATAGATCTTTCGGTTGGAATAAGACTCTCAAAGAAGACAGGAGATCCGGTAAAGGCAGGCGAAACGCTTTGCACACTTTATTACAATTCCGAAGAAAAACTGAAGGCGGCGATTGAAGTTGTCAAGGCATCTTACATTTTGTCAGATGTTAAACCGCAAAAAACAAAAATAGTGCACGGTGTCGTTGAATGAATTTGAATTTTGACATTTAACATACAAAAATTTGATATAATTGAAACAGATTGAGACATAACGGTTAACAAAAGAAATATTTATTCGGGCAAATCGATAAAACAACTGGAGGTGTTGACAGGTGATCGCTGTCGAGAAGAAAAGAGTTATCGCATTCATCGGTCATAACGGAAGTGGAAAGACGACTTTGTGCGAATCAATACTTTTCACGAACAAAATAATTGAAAGAATGGGAAGTGTTGATCAGGGAAATACGGTATCGGATTTCGATCCCGTTGAGATCGAGAGAAAGACAAGTGTTAATGCAACCGTGCTTAATTTTGAAAAAGCAGAGTACAGGTATTTCATGATCGACACGCCTGGTTTTTCAGATTTCATAGGCGAGGTTATATCATCTGTGTTTGTTGCGGACAACGTATGTTCGGTCCTCGATTCATCAAGCGGTGTTGAAGTTCAAACGGAGAAAACATGGAGAATAGCGCAGGAATATAACCGGCCATCGATGGTTTTCGTTAACGATATCGATAAAGAATTTTCCAATTTTGATAAAACTGTCGAACAATTCAAAAAACTTTCGAAAAAGCCTGTTGTGATTGTGAACTTTCCTCTCGGCGAAGGTACAAATCTCAAAGGCATCGTTGATGTTGTCGCTCAAAATGCACATCTTTATTCTAACGATAAAGTTTCTGTTTCCGATGTACCGTCCGAATTCAAAGAAAGACTTCAAAAGTACAGAACAGATCTCGTTGAATCCGTCGTTGAACTTGACGAGTCGCTTATGGAAAAATATCTTGCCGATCAGCCCATAGAGGCGGCGGAAATATCGAAAGCACTTTCAAAAGGATACAGAACAGGCGAAATAGTGCCGGTGTTGTGCGGATCGGCTTTGAAAAGAATTGGAATAAACGAATTCATAGAAGGAATCCAAAGTTTTGGGGCTTCTCCGCTTGACAATCCCAAAATGGGAAAATTGGATGTAAAACCGGATTTATCAGGTCCTTTTGCGGCTTTGATATTCAAAGTCGTCGTCGATCCTTTCATAGGTAAACTGACATATGCGAAAGTTTTGCGCGGCCAGATGAAAGGCGGAGACACGATTTACAACGGATCTACCCAGTCAACTGAAAGGGTGAATCACATTTATTTTCCAATGGGTAAAAAACAAAATGAGGTCTCGGATGTCAGCGTGGGGGATATAGTTGCCGTTCCCAAACTGAAAGACAGCAAAGTCGGCGATTTTCTCAGCGATCCGTCAAATCAGTTATCGGTAAAGGGAATTTTCGAATTTCCGGAGCCTATGATCTCAAAATCCGTGAAGGCTAAAAACACGTCGGAAATAGATAAAATAACGAATGGTCTTACGCGACTCGCGGAATCGGATCCAACCTTTCACATGGAATTCAACCCCGAAACCGGAGAGATCGTTATTTCTGGTATAGGTAACGTGCACCTTGAAGTCACGCTTGAGAAATTGAAGAAAAATTTCGGAGTCGAAGCAGAACTCGGAAAGCCAAAAATAGCTTACAGAGAAACGATAGTGAAAAAATCGAATGCGGAGTACAAGCATAAGAAGCAAACCGGCGGACATGGTCAGTACGGTCACGTCAAGATAGAATTAGAACCACTCGAAAGAGGAAAAGGATTTGAGTTTGTCGATAAAATTTTCGGAGGCGCGATACCCAAAAACTTCATTCCATCGGTTGAAAAAGGGATAAGAGAAGGATTAAAAGGTGGCGTACTCGGAGGATATCCCGTTGATGATGTTAGAGTTATCCTTTACGATGGATCTTACCACGAAGTCGATTCTTCCGATATAGCGTTCCAGATAGCGGCAATACAGGCATTCAAAATAGGACTTCAAAATGGAAATCCAACTTTGCTTGAGCCGATAATGAGCGCAGAGATATACGTTCCGGACAAATATGCGGGAGACATCATGGGAGATCTTAACTCGATGCGAGGAAGGATACAGGGCATGGAACCGTCCGAGAATGGCTACCAGGTGATCAGGGCTGAAGTGCCTCTGGCCGAGATACTCGATTTTTCTTCAAAATTAAATTCTATGACAAGCGGTCAGGGGTATTTCACGATGAAATTCTCTCGGTACGAAGAAGTTCCGAGAAACCTGCAAGACAAAATAATTCAAGACAGAAAGGCCGATCTTGAGGCAAACAAATAAGGCAGATTTTACTCTGCCTTTCTGGTGGAGCCGATGGGATTCGAACCCACGGCCTCTTCCTTGCGAAGGAAGCGCGCTCCCAACTGCGCCACGACCCCTTGCTTTAAAGAGTTTAACATATAAGGCCTCTGGCCGTCAAGGATTCAGAAAGTGGCATGGAATTGGTTAAGAGCGACAAAAGAAAGGGGAGATCAAATTGAAAATTCAGTACAAGTCAAGAAATGTTGAACTTAGCGACGCGATGAAAAGTTATTTTGAAAAGAAAGTTGAGAAACTTGAAAGGTTAATAGAAGATCCTGCCGCCGATATCGAAGTTAAATTTGAAAAAGAACGTGAAAGTAACATCGTGGAAGCAACTTTGAAGTTAAGATCCATAATAATAAGGGCAAAAGAGGCGACGACAGATTTTTACGCTTCAATAGATGGTTGCATTGAAATCCTTGAAAAGCGGTTTAAAAGATTCAAAGAAAGATATACCACTCTCAAGAGAGAAAAAGTTCAGCCGGCTCAACCGGAAGTTGAAAAAGAAGAAAAAGTTGTTAAAGTAAAGAAATTTGTACTTTCACCCATAGACGTTAACGAAGCAATTGTGGAGATGGAGATGCTCGGACATGAATTTTTCGTTTTCAGAAACGTCGATGATGGTCAGATAAACGTGCTTTACAAAAGAGAAGATGGAAATTACGGTCTGATAATTCCACAGTAAATGGATTTGTGAAATCTAAAATGTAAGGCAAGTGTCAAATTCTTTCAAAAACAGGCATATAAGATGTTTATACATCTTTAAGAGCAAATAAACAGTGTAATCGTTCATTTGCTCTTATTTTCTTTAGTATTTATCGTTTTTACAGCATTAAAGGATATTTGACAACTTCGATTTTTTGTTGTATATTTAAGCAATACCGATATTGATTCGAATTTAGCAGTAACAACGGACATTTCCGACCACTTGATGAAAGGGGGAAACAAAATGAACAAGAAGGAACTGATCGATAAGGTAGCGGAAGAAACAGGATATCACAAGAAGGAGATCAAAGATGTAGTCGAGAGCGTTCTCGCAACCGTCTCAAAGTCACTTGCCAAAGATGAAAAAGTTCAACTCGTTGGTTTTGGAACTTTTGAAGTCGTCAAAAGGGCAGCGCGCGAGGGCAGAAATCCTCAGACTGGCAAGAAGATAAAGATCTCCGAAAGAAAGGTTCCGAAATTCCGCCCGGGAAAAGCTTTTAAGGAAGAAGTGAAGTGAAAAAACGCGCCACACTGGCGCGTTTTTCTACGGTGAATTGAATGCTGATTCTAATTTTAATATTGATTGTCGGAATTACCTCGCTCATTTCTCTTTTGTGGAACGTTCACGTTTTAAGACATTTTGAAAGAGAAAAAAGAATCGAAGGAAAAATATCGTTGATTATATACATATCTTTAAGCGTTTTTGGAGTTGCGATATCGGTATTTTTGGTATTTGTCATTTTATTTAACGGCGTTTTTTGAACTTTTGATTTAAAATGCTTTACTTTCTTGTCTGTATGTACATGTTTCCGCCACCGTTAAAAGCGTAAAAAGATCTTTGATCTTCTGAAATCGAATAGGGTTTGAAAGATAAAGACGGCTCAAAGGCTATGACGTTTTCTTCCGAGATGAAATTCGTGCCTTCTATCCATTTTTTGTAGATCATGCCAGCGGGGGCAACGAAAACTCCTCCCTTTCCGGTGATCTTGAAAAGAGATTTGTTTTGATCTTCGAAAAAGTCTTTTGAACCTCCCCACTCGCGGTCTATCGACACATCACCGTAGAAGGCGAATATCGAGTCCGATCTGACGTACAAAGATTGGCCTGAAAGTTCTATAAGATATATATCCCCGGATTTTTTGGAAGCAAAGATCATCTCAGACGGATAAACATCGACGTAAAAAAGATAAAGGCCGTGATCGGCATCCTTCCATTTCGTGTTCGTGTCAAGAGAAATCACATAATCCATCTTTGAAATGAACCTGTCTCCTATTTCTATAACTACCCTCAAAACCGGATAGTATGGCTTACCGATTATTTCGTATCTCATAAAAGCACCTTCTCGCGTGAAATCAACACATTATACCATAATGGTGACGGGTAACGCGTAATCAACAAAACAGCACGTAACGGGTGACTGATGCCGCATTTTCAATTTGTAATACTTAATTCATTGAAAAGCAAAACTTAAAGGATATAATGAAATTGAAAATCATTAGCATTTAATATAAGGAGGGATTAAAATGGAAGAAACAAGAGAAATAAGAATACCGTTGATAGGTGAAAAGGCGCCGGAATTTGAGGCGGTGACGACAAAGGGTAAGATAAAACTTTCCGATTTTTTAGGCAAATGGATAGTACTCTTTTCCCATCCTGCCGATTTCACGCCGGTTTGCACGACAGAATTTGCGGCTTTTGCGGAAAAGCAAGATGAATTCAAAAAACGCAACGTTCAACTTATAGGACTTTCCATAGACAGCGTATATTCACATATAGCATGGATAAGAGAAATTCAAAAATATTTCGGCTTTAAAGTAGATTTTCCCGTCATAGCCGATCTCGACATGAACGTGGCACATCTTTACGGCATGATCCATCCCGGAAGCGGAAAGACCTCAACCGTGAGAACGGTCTTTGCCATCGATGACAAAGGCATCGTCAGGGCAATTTTGTACTATCCTGCCACAAACGGCAGAAATATAGAAGAGATCTTAAGACTCGTAGATGCACTTCAATACACGGACAAACATGGTGTGGCGACACCGGCGAACTGGAAAGTCGGAGAAAAGGTTATCGTTCCGACGCCACTTACCGTTGATGATGCAGAAAAGAGAATGAAAGAAGATTACGAGAAAGTAGATTGGTTCCTCGCCTTTAGAAAATACGAAAAATGAGAATGAGGCGCTTGCGCGCCTCATCTTTTTTAGGGGTGATGGATATGGAAAAGATCATGAAAAAAATGGATCAAAAGACGCTTTCAAACGGCAAATCAGTACTCGATAGGACAAGCAAGAAACGTGGCGTGAGTAGATTGATTCCTTTTTTAGGTCCTGCTTTTATCGCTTCGGTTGCGTACGTGGACCCCGGAAATTTTGCAACGAACATTCAAGGCGGCGCGACCTTTGGATATGAATTGTTATGGGTCATCCTCTGGGCAAATTTGATGGCCATGTTTATACAGGCGCTTTCGTCCAAACTCGGAATAGCGACGGGTAAAAATCTCGCCGAGTTGATAAGCGAGAGATATTCAAAAAGAATTGTCTGGTTTTACTGGATTCAAACTGAAATCATAGCGATTTTTACCGATCTTGCCGAATTCATAGGGGCATCAATCGCTTTTCAATTGCTTCTTGGAGTTCCACTTGTGGTAGGAGCAGTATTTGCAGGGATTGCAACGATTTTCATACTTTTATTTCAAAATTACGGTTTTAGACCTTTTGAAGCGATCATAACTGTCTTGCTTGGAGTTATAGCCTTTTCTTACATAAGCGAGATTTTTTTGAGTAAACCCAATGGCTTTGGCATTTTAAACGGTACGATGATTCCGAAATTCAGCGGTGTGGAAAGCATATACATGGCCGCCGGTATACTTGGGGCAACTGTGATGCCCCACGTCATATATCTGCATTCCGCCCTGACAGAAAACAGAATAAAGGCTGATGATGACAAGCAAATGAAAAGGCTGCATAAATTCAACATGTTGGATGTTTTGATAGCAATGGGCATAGCGGGCTTTGTAAACATGGCAATGCTCATCATGGCGGCATCGACATTTCATTTTACGGGTCATCAGGGAGTATCGAGCATATCAAATGCCTATATGACGCTTATTCCTTTGTTAGGCGCAGGTGCAGGCCTCATATTTGCTTTATCATTACTTGCGTCAGGTCTTTCGTCTTCGGCCGTCGGAACCATGTCAGGACAGGTACTCATGCAAAGTTTCGTGAAGTTCAAAATACCCATATGGATAAGAAGGCTTGTCACAATGATACCGTCATTTGTGGTGATCTTTTTGGGAATGAATCCGACCAATGTGCTTGTTTTCAGTCAGGTGGTTTTGAGTTTTGGCATAATCTTTGCGCTTTTTCCGCTCATTCAGTTCACTAAAAACAAGAAAATCATGGGAAATCTTGTCAACACGAAGTTGACAAACGTCATGAGTTGGATCATAGCCTCTTCCATAGTTTTTTTGAATGTCTTTTTGATATACCAGACAATCTAATCCCGGCCGAAATATCTGTCAAGCCGGCCGAACTCAATTGAATAAACAAGAGGCCTTCCGTGCGGGCATGACCAGATTTCCAATTTGTCAAGGTCTGAAAGTAACTGCAACATCTCCTCGTCAGAAATTTTTTCTCCGGTTTTTACCGCCATCTTGCATGCGACATCGGCAAAAAATGCTTCTTTCGGGTCCTTTGCAAAAGATATTCTGAAATTTTCTATCGTTGAGACAAAAAGCGCTGCCCAATCGTCCACATCTTTGATCGACGGAACGCTAAAAAGTTTTCCATCCTTGAATTCAAAGCCGAACGATTTTATTTCTTCCTCGTGATCTTTGAAAACATCCTTTTGAATTTGATTCAGATCAACCTTTACCGGATTTATGAGTTTTTGAGATGAAAGGGTTTGAATTTTTATCCTGTCGAACAAAATTCTTTCGTGTGCGGCGTGAATATCCGTAATGTATATCGCATTTTGTCCGTAAGACAGCAAATACCTTCCTTTCAAAATTCCCATAGGTTTAGTTTGAGAAAGTTTTTCTCTTTCTTCGACTTTTTGCTGGGGTCTTTCGTATGTGCGATCGAGATCGAAATCAAAATTGCGGGCGCCATCTCCGACTTTTTCATGTTTTTCGTACGTTTGAAAAGATGATTCTTTACTTTCAAAGTTAGACGATCTTTCAACGGGTATCTGAAAAATGGACGGAGAGGCCAAAGCGTGCTTTACAACGGTCGCTATGCTGCCGAAGACCCGCGATTGATCGCTGAACTTCACCTCTAATTTTTGCGGATGGACGTTAACATCGATGACCTGAGGCGGGACTTCTATAAAAACAACCGCCGTCGGGAATTCTCCTTTTTTAAGATGCTCTGCATATCCGGTTTCAATGGCTTTGAGCAAAAATGGACTTTTCACATATCTGTCATTCACAAAAACAACTTCATTTAGACGATTTTGCCTTCCGACATCCGGAGCGCTTATGTACCCGTATATTCTCATGCCACCCATTTGTTCGTCTATCTTTGTCAAATTTTGATCACCGAAGATGATCCTGACTCTATCTTCAAGCGTTGATTCTTTTGCGATGCTGTATATCCTTTCTCCGTCTCTTGCGTATTCAATAGATATGTTGGAAGATAAAATGAATTTTTCGACTATCTCGGTTACCATTCTTGATTCGACTGCAACGGAACTCAAAAATTTTCTTCTTGCCGGCACGTTGAAGAACAGATCGGTAACGGTCACACGTGTGCCCTTGGTTTTGGCTATCGAAAAAGTTTCGCCGATTATGCCTCCTATAACTTCTATGCCGTGGCCCGTTCCATCTTGTGTGTTTGAACTTTCGATCTTCATCTTGGAAACGGCCGCCATCGAGGCTATAGCCTCTCCGCGAAAGCCAAAAGTCGTAAGATTGAAGATATCGTCAAAATCTTCTATTTTAGATGTCGTGTGCGGAAGCACGGCCATCTTCAAATCTTCCTCACTCATGCCGATTCCGTCATCATCGACTGTTATGGAAGACTTCCCGCCACCTTCTATTGAAACCTTTACCTTCGATGCCCGGGCATCTATGGCGTTCTCGACCAATTCCTTTACGACCGAAGACGGATGATCCACAACCTCTCCCGCCGCGATCCTTCTCACAACTTCTTCCGGCAATTTTATTATCATGATCTTTCCTCCATAGCCTTGAATAAAATGACGGCCACGCTGACGGAAACATTCAAAGAATCCATTTCGCGGGCCATAGGTATGGAAACTCTGTCATCACAATTTTCGGCAACGAGTTTTCTTATCCCTTTGCCTTCATTTCCAAAGACAAAGGCAACAGGTCCTTTGAAATTCATTTTGAAATAAGGCTTTCCATCCATCGTCGCTGCATAAACCCAGACATTTCTTTTTTTCAACGCTTCTATTACCCTCGATAAATTAGTCTCCACGCAAATCGGCATTCGAAATGCGTATCCGGCAGAGGCCTTTAAAACCGCGGGTGTAACCATAACGCTTGAATGTTCAGGAATTATAACAAGATCTACGCCGGCTCCGTAAGCAGTTCTGATTATTGCGCCGAAATTTTGGGGGTCCTGAATTTGATCCAATATAACGATAAACGGATCATGATCTATCTCATCAAGCACGTCAAAAGTTTGAGAATAGACAAAATCCTTTATCTTCGCTGCAATGCCCTGATGATCTTTTGAATGCGTAACCTCATCAAGTTGCTTATCGTCAACTATCTCTATCTTCAGATCCGTTTCCTCTATTTTTTTTCTAAGTAACTTCATGTCTCCCGAAAAATCAGCGTCAGACATGAAAATTTTTGACATGTGTATGCCTTTTTTTAAAGCCTCGCTTATAACATTTCTTCCATAAATTATCATGATACACCTCGTTTAATTATAACACGACAATAGCAGGTAGCATGTGGCGGGTAGCATGTGGCCTGGCGACGGAGGGCATGATGCCGAGAGGTGGCCGACGCTGCGTAGCGAGGACCAAACACCGAAAGGCGATCCTTTACAAAATTTTCCTTGCTTTATGCCACTTTATGTGTTATACTATTTGAAGGTCATAAAAAATTGATTGAAATATCAAATAAACCTCCGTAAATGATATCTAAAAATCAAAAACAATGTGATATAATTTGTGAAGATCCAGCCGAGGTGGTGGAACTGGCAGACACGCAAGATTCAGGTTCTTGTGGGTGTATAACCCATGCGGGTTCAAGTCCCGCCCTCGGCACCATGAAATTCATTTTTATTCCATGAAACCGTTGACAAACAAAGGATTTAAGTATATAATTTCTTGAAAGCACTTTTATCTCCCATAAAGGGGGTTTGATAGTATGCAATGTGTTTTTTTAAATGAAAAAATGTATTTACATCTCGAAGGGAGGTGTTTTCCTGCAACCCACAGGGTGAGCAGGGAAATCAATGAGTAAAAAGATCTTGGGTCTCGTTGTCTCTGTGGCGCTGCTTATGGTTGTCCTCTCGGGCTGTTTCCTTTTGCCCCAGATAGACACATTCACACCGGTAATTAAAGTTATATCTCCGGCCGCGAATCAGACCATAACGGTGCCAACATCGACAAGTTCCACTAACGTCACGGTTACAGCATCGGTAGTAGCACATAGTCCGCTCCAGTCGGTCGTTGTATCGCTTTCTAAAGGAAGCCAGGTTTTGGTAAACAATACACCGGCCAACGGAAATTTAGGACAAAATACTGGCGTGTTTAATTACACATTTACAAGTCTAACTCCTGGAACTTACAGTGTGCAATTTCAGGCTTACAGTTCTGCAAAGAATCCAGGCACCGGCGGTGTGAGTTTTACAGTTACTTCTTCACAACCTGTAACTCCGCCATCTACCAAGTACAGCGCTCCAGTTGTCAGCCTTATCAATGTTGCTCCGAATTATCAGGGTAAGTATTACGTTGCGAATAGTCCAGTAACTTTCAGCGCAACTGTTACAAACCCCAATAACGTTGGACAACTCGCTGTCTGGGCAAGTGTAAATGGTCAGACAATCCAACCTAACAACAATTCCAATCCGTACACATTTACATGGACGCCTTCCGCGACCGGAACATACACACTCTACGTCAATGCGACCGTTACGATAGGCGCATCGACAGTTTCCGGATCTAACTCGGTTGTCATTAAAGTACCATACGTCAATCCTTCGGCTAATGTTACCGGCAGTCCGTCAAGACTTGTCATGGCATCAACGACTCCTGCATCTTTCACATTCACGACAACAGCCGGAGTTACTGCATATCTTTCTATAAACAACAAAGCCACAGCAACTTACACGTCTCAAAGCCCGATTGCAAATTCCAAACTCAATCCGAATCTTTGGAATACTTTGACATTGACATTCGAAGATCCATGGGGAAATACAATTAAAACTGCCGTAGCAACGGTGCTTGGAATTCAGACATCTAACACATCGCAAACTCCTTATATATTCTTGATAGACAAATCCGGACACGTTGTGTCTAACACCAACGACTGGATACAGGTACCGGCAGGTCAATTCCTTGATCTTTACGGATACATTCAGGCTCCTCAAGGGCAAACTATAAGCAATTACAACATAACAGAACAATATTTCTCTAACAAAGAAACAACTTCCAATTTGACATCAGAAACATCCATTGAAGGCCAAAATTCTTTGAGCAGCAATGTTGTTCCTTTAAGAGTGCTTGCTTACCTTTTCAACACATCAACGACATCTCCTGAATTTGTCCAATTCACAGGCTACATCAATACTCAACAGGTTAAAGCTTTCTTACGCTATCAGGTACAGGCAGAAACAACGGGTCCAAGTGTTTCTTTGTCCGTTGCCAATACG
>NZ_JBMFWB010000009.1:0-75141 GCF_049965695.1 Athalassotoga sp.
CTCCTGCATGACGTGATCCTATGTCCATTCCTACCGTTGTGTCCTGCGTGTATTCTTCTGAGTCATACAACAACTGAATCGTGAATGGAGTACGTTTTACCACTTTTGCCATTCCGGATTTAAGCATTCTTCTTACCTTGCCATACCTTTTCGTTGGCATCAAAGGTTTTCCTGATTTGCTTATTACGTAAACCATCTTCAATCTCCCTTAGATAATTCAGTCTTGCGACTGTTAGGTGCTCATCGCCAATGTTATCCGTGCTTTTAGGCTTACCACACTGTTCCTACCCATCAGAACTGTTTAATGGTAAACGACAGAGCCTGAAACTTGAGCAGCATCTCAGGGTGTCATGACACGGATAACGTAGTCTTGCGACTTAGGCTAATCAACAAGGGCTTTTACAAGCCCCCACCTCTAAAGGTGGTGGGACGTTGACGTCAAAATTATAACATGGCCGGATGAAATATGCTCGTTCGGTAAATCTCACACATCGACCATCTGTGCAATTTCGAGGTACAAATTATGAAATATCGCATGCATCGTCTCGATGTCAGATTTTTTTAAAGTATTTGACTTTACCTTTTCATGAATCCGTTTGTGAATTTCTTCGGCTTCTTTAAAATGATCCAAAATACCGTAGATCAATCTTCTTTTTTCAAACCATAATGTCATCGGGCACTTCGAAAATTCCGAATGGCAGTAACATGTTTTCATATGTTCTGTGTCCGTAAAAGCGTATTTTAGAATTATAAAATCCGTGAATAAAAATGGCCTTAATTTTTTATAGTTCAAATGCTTGGAAGTGTTTATCCATTTGAAGAGTTCTTCCTCTTCCATCGGTTTTGCGACGAAATATCCCTGAACATATCTGCCCCTCATCCTCATCCACAACTCCATATCTTGTGCCGTTTCAATGCCTTCCGCAACAACATGCCTGCCTGAAAGTGCGCCAAGTGTCAAAACCGATACCGCCACTGTGAAAGCATTTGCATTTGTTCTGAGTGCCTGAACGAAAAATTTGTCTAATTTTATCTCATCAACGGGTAAATTCGCGTGAATTAGAGAAGAGTAACCCGTTCCGAAATCATCCAAAGAAAAGGCAAATCCCATCTCTTTGAGTGATTCTATCGTGTATTTTGTCATTTCCATATCTTTTACGGCAGAACTTTCGGTGATCTCTATTTTCAAATCATGTCCATCATTTATTCTGTCTGTGACATCTTTCAAAAAATTTTTATCAAGAAAATGTTTTGCACCTATGTTGAAAGATATTTCGGATATACCTGTTGTTTTAATTTTTTCTCTGAGTTCAAAGGCCTTTTCAAGCACATAACAGTCAAGTGTGCGGATCAAATCGTGATCTTTTTCAACGACGTCTATGAATTCATCCGGCGGTATCCACCCATTTTCTGTTTTCCATCTTGCAAGCATTTCCACGCCGTATATCTTCCCTTCAAAGCAATCGCATTTCGGCTGCAAAAAAAATTGTATGTCACCTTTCTCAATGGCTTTATGAAATTCAAGATGTACTTTATCTGCTCTTTGAAATTTATCCATCCATGCTTTGTTCAAAATTCCATAATCATTTCCGCCCTTTTGTTTTATCGTGTATGAAACTTTGTCGGCAAGATTGATAAGATTTTCTAAATTCTCTCCATCTTCAGGATAAATTGCCCATCCTAAACTGCACGTGATTTTCATTTGAGGCATTTCGAGATCGTATATCGATTTAAGCACACGTTTCGAGATGATCTCTAAATCTTCGACGTTATCAATCATAACGTGAAAAAGGAATTCGTCTCCTCCCATTCTCGAGACGATATCTCCACCACGTAAGATGGATTGAAAGACGTTGCCTATTTTCTTCAGCAATTCATCTCCGACGATATGGCCGAAGGTATCGTTCCACAACTTAAAGTCATCGAGATCGGCAATACCTATTGCGAGATATCGCTTTTCTCTTTTGGCCCGTTTCATAGCGCTTATCACGGATTGTTCGAAATACCTTCTGTTCGTAAGACCCGTCAGTGCATCGTGAAGTGCCATCCATTCTATTTGCTTTTTCGCGTCGTACTGCTTTATTGCCGTTTCGATGCTTGAAATTACCTGTTCGACAAGCATTCTAAGTTCTTGATTGAAATATCTTGGATTAAGGCTGTGTATTGTGAGCACCGCGACGGGTAACGTGTCTTTTTCGGAAAAAATAGGCCAACTGCCCACGGCACCAATTTTTAGTTCGGGATGTATCGACCATAGTTCCTGAAAGGAAGGATCTGCTTGCGGATTATCGACTATGACGGGCTTTTTATCCCTGAAAGCACGTCCGGTTGAAGTGTTGCCGTAAGGATGATTTGCAGGATCTTTAGACGCTATTTTTTGATTCAAAAATGTATCGGCATGCTTTCCCGACGCAGATATAACTTTCATCCACTCGGAATCAGGATCGGGAACGGAAACACGGGCGGTAAGCGCATCCGTGTATTGTGTTATCATTTCAACCGCAAGTTTGTAGATTGCATCCGGAGGAGGATTTTTTATGAGTTCTCTTTGGATTTGTGTAAGGGCCTCTTGATATCCTTTAAGTCTTTGAATTTCAAGATAACTTAGTCTTCGATCCACGAAAATCTTGAGATTTTTGGAGAGATCGTCAAGCAGGTCTTCGATGTATTCTGGCATTTCCCGATCAACTCTGGCATACATCATCGTTATCCATTTTCGACCGTAGAAATCCTCAAAAGGCACGCCCGCGGCTTGGCCGAGTCCATAAGTCTTTGCCATTTGACGCCAAACTTTAAATTTCGGATCGTCGAAATCTCTTAGTATTGAGGTTTTGCCGGATCGTAGCGAAACACCGGCCGGTCCTTCCCCGTACGGACTTTTTTCGTCTATCGATACGCGCAGGTTGTGTGTGTATCCAATGGCATCTCCGGCAGATCCTCTTATCTTTACCCATCCGTCTTCGCCCACATTTCCCACCCACACAAGACCCAAATTGAGATCTTTTACGAGCATTTCGGCCGTCAATTTGAGAATTTCATCCAAAGCCATTTGATCATTTTCATTCCACAATCGGCTTACATCCACAAGGGCATGGTAAATTTCTTCTCGCTTTTTAAGCCTTGAATTTTGTACTTTCAAAAATTTATCGGTATGAAAAAACATGATGAAATTTATGCGCTTGAAAACGGCAAAGGTCAAAATTTGTCTGTCTGCAAAAGATGAGATGGAATTTATCGCGTTGAGGATCTCTTTGTGATACGCGTTGCAAATATCTATGATTTTAGCGGTTGAAATTTCAAAGTTTTTGAAGTCACTTATTGAATCGGCGATCACTTTGCATTGTTGATCTTCTGCCGAAAAAATTTCAAGATATTTTTTGATCCGCGCTTTGGCATCTTCGACGGATAAATCGCGAATTAAAGGAGATAGAATTTGGTCGTTTAAAACCGTTTCGTACACTTTTGATGCGAATTCATAGGCCACTTTGGATAGAAGTGGCTCATAACGGTTAAGTGTTTCTCGTTCGTAATCCGAAAGTGTCAAAAATTCCGGAATCATGAAGTTCACCTCTCAAAAAGTGAATTTTTATTTAGGCTCCGCGCTTCCGGCAGGCGCCCCGCTCGATGTCTGGTCCTCGCTGCGCTGCGGAGGCCATCTCGAGGGCATCCTGCCCTGCGCTCCGTCCATCATCCCTCACCCGATGCGGGATCGCACTGAAGTCTTTAGAAAAATCAAATATCATAAGTCAGTACAAAAAGATCTTTTTCATAAGGTTGCTTTCTATTTTTATGAATTCCGTGTTTGATATGTCCCTTTCACCTTCCTGAAGGTTAATTTTCACATCTTCAACGATTTTGGAAGGACGTTTTGAAAGTATCAAGACCCTATCGGCCATCGATATGGCTTCTTTTGTGTCATGCGTGATCATGATGATGGCGAATCTTTTTTGGCTTCTAAGTGCATTTATATCTTCTATTATCGCAAATTTAACCGGCATGTCCAACGATGCGAAAGGTTCGTCGAGAATGAGAATTTCCGGATCCACTACAAGTGCTCTGACAAGATTCACCCTCTGTTTCATTCCGCCGCTGAGTTGGGATGGCAGGTAATTTTCAAATCCTTCAAGACGCATCGCTTTAAGAAAGAAGATGATCTTATCTTCATCGGGTGAAACGAAAGTCAGATTCTCCATCACACTTATCCATGGAATCAGTCTGGGTTCCTGAAAGACAAAGCCGACCCTTTCGAAATTCCGCTCGACGTTGCCGGAAAAATTTCTGTCGAGATCGACTATTATCTTTAAAAACGTGGTTTTGCCGCAACCGGAAGGCCCGATCATCGCGATGCGTTCTTCTTTCAACAATTCAAGATTCCAGCCGTCTATAACGGGCAAAGTGCCGAAATCTTTTTTCAGATTTTCAACTCTTAAGATGGTATCTGCCATTTGCCGAGTATTTTTCGGAAAGCCATCTTTGCAACCCTTTCAGAGGCTATGCCAAGCGCAACGGTGATGATCGTAAGGGCATAAATTTTCGGAACATCCACGTATTGCCTTGCCCACGAGATCAAGACGCCTATTCCGCCTGATCCGCACAGGTATTCCGCAACAACGATGACTTTCCACACGTCTCCTATGATCACTTCAACGGTTGAAAATATAAAAGGCACCAAAGAACCAAGGTATATGGTTTTCACAATTTTAACTTTAGAGACTCTGTAAACCTTGGCCATTTCTATGAGATTTTTGTCGGTACTTCTTACTCCCGCCGCTGTCGTGAAAATCGAGATTGGCAGAAGCGATAAAAAGCCTATCACGACGGGTCCTTTCCATCCTATTCCCCACACGAAGATCACAAGTGCAAGCCACGATATAACTGGCACGGCCTGAACAACCGTAACTGCCGGTCTGAAAATTTCGTACACGCTTTCGTTGATGCCCATAAAGAAGCCTACCGGAATGCCGACCGCTATGACCGTTAAAAGTACCAAAAGGCTCTTCCACACGGTGCTAAGGATCGCCTGATAGGTATCTGACTGGACTGCAAGGTGAGAAAGAGATTCAAAGGTCAAATAAGGAGAAGGAAGAATCAAAGGTACGTTAAGCACAACTGAAAAAACCTGCCAGGCGATCAAAAAGATGAGAATGCCAAGAAGTATTTTCAATCTCCGTAAAAGCCCGCTCCCGGAACGGATGGCATGCCTTCAGGGTAAAGTTCATTCAATTTTGAAAGAAAAGTCTCCACATCCGCTTTGCATTTTGAGATAGGCACGTAATAAAATGACGTTCTATTCATCGATTCTTTCAAAATCGGGATCGGTATGGCAAGGTATGATTTCGAAAGTTCAAGTGCCTGATCGATATTTTGATTCATCCAGTCTATCGATTTCTCAAAGGTTTGTTCAACATCCGTGACTGTTTGAGGGTGTAACTGTGCAAAGTCATCCATCACAAAAAGGCCCGCTATCGGTATTCTGTCGGGAAGGTGCATCTCTGCTCCCCACGCTTTTTGAAAATCAAGCGCTATTTTTCCGTATCCTCCCGAAATCGCCATCGTCACAAATGGTTCGGGCAGGGCTGCGTAATCAATTTTTCCTGATCTGAAAAGCGCCACTATCTCCTGTGGTTGCAGGTAATATATCTTCACGTCTTTGTCAGGCGTCACACCATCCTGCGACATCATGTATCTCATGAGTATGTCGACGGTCTGGCCGCGGCCCTCTGGTGTGTAAACGGCTTTTCCGACAAGACTTTTCCATCCCGTAAAGGTTGCATTGTTCGAAACGACCAAATAGAAGACATTCCATTCGTAAACGCCAAGCAGGGATATCTTTATGCCCTTTGAGTAGAGAATTGCACCGAGGGTAACGGGCAAAACTGCGAAGTTGGCTTGTTTTGCGGCTATCATCGCTATCGCCTCATCGCTGCTCTGCCAGAGTTTTACGTTTATCGTTGCGTTACCGGTGATAACACCTTTCATGATCGGAGCGATGGGTATCGTTGTCGGACCGAGTGGGTTTATAAAAGTTACGCTCTGAGCCAGCGCAACGGTCGAAATGGCCAAAATAAAAAGCAACAAGATAATTCTTTTCATTTAATCATCCCCTTGATCATCTTTGTCAGTCAGCATACTTTTAACCTCTACATCTCTTACCCTGCCGAGTTTTCCGGTCATGGCGCCGATTTCATCCGTTGTCCCGTCTACAATTATGGCCATGATCGAGAGGTTCCTGTCTTTGTAAGGAATTCCCATTCTTCCAACGACTATCTTTCCGTAAAGGTGCAAAATGTCATTCACCGCGGTATAAGATTCGTTTCTGTCTTTTATAACAATTGCGATAACTCCGAGTCTTTTTTTACTTATCGTCTCTGTCATCTTCTATCTCCCTTTTTCTAAGCCATTTTCTTGATCTTATGATTAAAAACACACCAAGCCATGTTAAAAACACTATTATTCCGCCGACTATAAGAATTTTGATCAGATTTTTCGAAAAAGATTCGCTGAGTATGAATTCGGAATAAACGAGCAAAAAAATGAATAACCATATGATTATTTCACCCCATATTGCCGAAACGGTAAAGATTTGATCCGCAGATCCTTTTAACACCTTTTTTTCTTTTTCCCAATCTTCTTTGCTCATGTATTCACCTCTTTTCTTAAGCGCTTCGAATACATATCGGCTAACCTTGTCGGCTCTGGCAATCTGTACCCTTTGCACGTTTTGAGCGTGTAATCTATCGAATCTTGAACGCTGACGAAACTTCCAGGAGACACAAAAAGTGGCTTTACGTTTGATTTCGTTCTTAACACCGCACCTATGACATTGTCATGATCGTAGATGTATTCAAAAGCGCCTTTGTTTGAAGATGGCACTTTGTATTGTCCAAAGAGATGGGATTTCGCGACTCCGATGGAAGGCTTTTGAAATTTCAAAGACATGTATGCGGCGATTCCAAGGCCCCGAGGGTGAGCGATGCCCTGACCGTCGAAGAAAAGTAAATCAGGCACTTCATCGATCATGGAGTAAACTTTTTCTATGGCCGGCCCTTCTCTGAACGCAAGAAAGGTGGGAATGTAAGGCGTGTCTATCTCTGCCTCGGTCCATTTCATCTCGCAAAGTTCAAGGTCTGGATACGTCATCACGACACAAACTGCTATGGCCGTATTTTTGGATGGGTAAGACAGATCAAAGCCTGCTATTTTTGCAGGAACGTAAGTCATAGGATCTAATTTTATCTCTTTGACGAGAGATTTTTGAATTTCAGTCATTTTTTCGGTGCTTAATATACGTAACTCACCACCCATCTGACATGTTTATAAGGTTCTCCGGTCGCGGAAGAAATTGCCCTCATGATGATCGCGTGAAACGTCTCTTTCGATCCCGAAGCAAGTTGAACTTCGATTGTGTAAGTGTAGGCCGCAAATTGTGGAATTTTCTCTCTTGCCGCGAGCATTGACTGGATCGATGCGATGTTGTAATTTTGAAAACTGGAATTAAGCGCAGTCGCACTGCCGGATTGGACTATTCCGAGACTTTTCATCATTTTAAAGGTTGATGGATTCACAAAGGTGTAATTTGAAAAGATATTCGCTATTTCGGTTGCGCCGATACTCTTTTTACTCACCACGTTTAAATTTTTCACCGCCGTGCCTATGTAAGTTGAAAAGAAAAGTTGAGGTATTTCGGAAACGGTTATCGTCTTATTCACAAGGCCATAAGTTTTGGCGTTGATCATGGCATTTGTGTAAACCGGATCTACATTTTCGATGTTTGCCTTTCCGTTTGAAAGAAAAACGTTGTTTATGACTTTGTCGGGCGTATCTCCCAAAGCGAAAATAAGCCACATGACAATCGCAACGGCTATGAAACCTATAAGGATCTTGAGTTCTATCGAAAGTTTCAACTTTTATTCTCCTTTCCTATGCTGAGTATGGACAAAAAGGTTTCTTTGGGTATTTCAACATTTCCGAGCATCTTCATCTTTTTCTTTCCTTCTTTTTGCTTTTTTAGCAGTTTCATCTTTCTTGTGACATCCCCGCCGTAGCATTTGGCAAGCACATCTTTCCTGAATGGATTGACGGTCGCCCTTGCAATTATTCTACCATGAGCGGTCGCCTGAATGGGTATTTCAAATTGATGGCGCGGTATGCTGTCGGCTATGCTCTCGACCAGTGATTTTGCAACGCTGAAAGCCTTTGAAGCATGCACAACCGTATCCAGCGCTTCAACGCGCTCTCTGTTGACAAGCACTCCAATCACGACGAGATCTGATTTTCTGTATTCCTCGATTTCGTAATCCATAGACGCGTATCCGTGACTTATGGCTTTTATCTTATCGAAGAAATCGAAGATCATCTCTCCCATCGGCATCTTGAAATGCAACGCAACTCTGTTTTTACCGGCATTTTCGGTTGAAACGAATTCTCCCCTTTTTTCGTTTTGAATGAAGTTGACAAGATCTCCCATTGAATTGACCGGAGTTATCACGGTCAAATCGACGTAAGGTTCTCTTATCTCGATATAGGTGCCTTCCGGTGGAATTTTTGAAGGATCTGTTATTTTCTTCATCGATCCATCCAACATGATTATTTCGTATATGACGTTTGGCGCCGTCGCTATGATGTCGAGATCGTATTCGTCTTCGAGGCGTTCAACAACTATCTCCATGTGAAGCAACCCTAAGAATCCGCATCTAAACCCGAAACCCAGAGCGGTGGAATTGTCCGGCTCAAATGTAAAGGCCGCATCGTTTAACTTGTACCTTTCTATCGCCTTTCTCAAATTTTCGTAATCTTGAGGATCTGAAGGATATATTCCCGCGTAAACGACCGATTTCACTTCTTTGTAACCTGAAAGCGGTTTTTCGGCCGGATCCGAATTGAGCGTGATGGTATCTCCAAGCCTTGCCTGAGAGACCTCTTTCATGTTGGCGGCCAAATAGCCAACCTCACCTGCCGAAAGCGAATCTGTCGGCACCATATCGGGAACGAAGATGCCTATTTCCGAGATCTCATGGGATTGACCTGAAGACATCATCTTGATAACGTCGTTCTTAGAAAGTTTACCGTCGAATATTTTGATGTGCGCCACCGCGCCCTTGTAAGCATCGTAATTCGCACCGAAGATAAGCGCGCGCAACTTCGCATCTTCCGATCCGGCAGGAGGCGGTACTTTTTTTACGATTTCTTCCATCAAGTCGCGAACGCCCTGTCCCGTTTTGGCGCTTACGAGTAATGTTTCTTCAGGTCTTATGCCGAGAGTATCGTAAAGTTCTCTTTGCGTTTCATCTATGTTGGCATTTGGCATGTCTATTTTGTTTATGGCCGTTACGATCTCAAGGTTGTTGTCTATCGCAAGGTAGGCGTTTGCTATCGTCTGAGCCTCGACTCCCTGAGTGGCATCCACAAGCAATATGACGCCCTCGCATGCCGCTAAACTTCTTGAAACCTCATAGGTGAAGTCCACATGTCCTGGGGTATCTATAAGGTTTATCTCGTAACGATTTCCATCATCGGAATCGTACATCACCTTGACAGGCTGCGCCTTTATGGTGATGCCTCTTTCCCTTTCTATGTCCATGTTATCGAGATATTGATCGCGCATCTTTCTCAATTCTATTGAATGCGTCATCTCCAATATCCTGTCTGCCAAAGTGGACTTTCCGTGATCTATGTGGGCTATTATCGATATGTTTCTTATGAATTTACGTTCGTACATTTCATTCATCTACCTTTGCGGGAGAAAATTCCGAAAGTTCGACGGGTATTATCGTCGATGTGCCGTCGATCATCGTTATGCCGTAAAGCATGTTTGCCCTTTCCATTATGAATTTGTTGTGGGTTATCACTATGAAGGTTGCCTTTTTTGAATATTCCTCGAGCAAGTCTATGAACCTTTGCGTGCTAAAATCATCCAAAGCGGCGTCAACTTCGTCGAGTATGTAAAACGGGCTCGGATTTATCATCAAAAGCGAAAAAATGAAGGCAATTCCAACCAAAGATTTCTCTCCGCCTGACATCGTGTAAAGTTTTTGCATTTTTTTCCCCGGTATCTTCACGCTTATCTCAACGGGTGCATCGAGTATATCCAGCCCTTCGGTAAAAGACAGCATGCCCGTGCCTTCTGAAAAGAGTACGGAGATCATGCGACCGAAATTTTCGTTTATGTGCTCGATGGTTGCGGTAAGCCTTATTCTTGCCTCTTCATCAGTCTTTTTTATGACGTCCTGAAGTGAATTGTAGGAATTTTCAAGGTCATCTTTTTGGATTTTTAGTTCGTTAAAGCGCTTTTCGGTTTCATCGTACTCTTCGATCGAAGAAAGATCCACAGGCCCTAAAAATTTCAATTTTCTTTCGTAATCTTCTATTTCTTTCCCAAGATTTTCGAATGTCTGATCGTCGAGTGCCTTTGCGTCTTCGATCTGTCCCTGTACCTTTTGAAGTTCGGCAAGCGTGTTTTGTATCGATGATTCGATAGAAACCCTTTCAACGTCAAAAGCGTGCAACTCTTCTCTGACAGATGAAATTTCATCTCTTTTTTGGGTTGAAGTTTTATCCATCTCTTCCATCTTTTTGAGCAATTCTTCCCTGTCTCCGCGCGTGTCTTTCGATCTCTCAAAAAGTTTTTCTGCATCTTTTCTGACAGATTCAAGTTCTTTTTCCGAGTTCTTCAGTCTTTCTTCAGACGCAGTTATTTCTGCAATTAAGTTGTTGAGTTGATTTTCTATCGCAGAAACATCGGCGGACAGTTCTTCGACTCTCGAAGATAATCTCGTCTTTTCTCCGGAATATCCGCTGAAACGCTCTCTTATCGAATTCAACTGCATCTTCAGATCTATCATCTGTTCCTGAAGTTTTTCCATTTCCTGACGTCTTCTTATATCTTCTGTCGAATCGTTTCTTTTGACAAGTTCTAACTCAGAAAGTTCTGAGTCGATGTTTCTTATTCTCTCTTCCGATTCCGAAACTGCCTTTTCGTTCTTTTCAAGTCTTGCAGCGTAATCATTTCTCATTTTCTCAAGATTGTCTACCTCTTTTTGGAGTTCCGCGAGTTTGGAAAGTAAAGCATTTTTATTTCCCCTTGAGTTGTTGAGCGATATGTTTTCTTTAAGCAGCGCACTTTCAATTTCTTTCCTTTCGTAAAGAATTTCTTCCATTCTGGATTGAGACTCGGATAAACGCGCTTCGATCTTTTCTATTTCTTTAGATACGCTTATGATCTCGTTTTCAATGTCTTTCATTACCCTTCTTTGGGAGATCAGATCTGTGCGCTCGGATCTGTCCATACTGCCGCCCGTTATGGTGCCGGTCGGAGAGATGAGTTGTCCATCCAAACTCACGATTCTCGATCTGAAATTGAAATGCCTTTTTACCTCTATGGCATCATCAAGGGTTTTGACTATGAGATCCGTTCCAAACAAAAAATTGACAAGTGATTCGTATCCCTTTACAGCCCTGACTATCTTGAATCCGTAACCCACGACGCCCTTAAACGCAATTACGGATGATTGAATGCCGGGTTCTTTGAGATCGACCATGTCGAGAGGGATGAAGGTAGTGCGGCCGGCATCGTTTTGCTTTAGAAATTCGACACATGCCTTGGCGACGTCGGAATTTTTCACCACTATGTTTTGCATCCTTCCGCCCAAAAGTACGGAGACCGCAACTTCAACGTCTACGGGAACATCTATCATGTTGGCAACGACATCGATGATGCCTTTTATCCCCGATCCCATGACGACTCTCGTGGCATTCGAATATCCAGCGTAACTTTCTATGTTTTTCAACAAAACTTCATGTTTTGATTTCAACTCCACTAATTTCGAAGAAAGGCTATCCTTCCTGTTTTTTGTCGCCTTTACGTCATCTTCCAATTGCTTTCTTTCAACGTCTATTTCCTGAAGCCTTTTGCTCTTGCTTTCAACGCTCGCAAGGAATTTAGACTCTTCTGTTGAGAATTTATCAAGGTTTTCGGAGATCTTTGAGGCGTTATCCGTCTTTTCCCGTATCTGGGCGTTGAGTATGTCGAGACGCTGCCTTAAATCTTTCGTGTTTTCGAAAACTTTCGATCTTTCGACTTCTTTGGAATTTCTTTCCTTTGTGAGTGCTGATATCCTGCTTTCGATCGAGGCGCGTTTTTTCTGTTCTTTGCTTACCTCTTCAACCATGGCGTTGTAACGATCTCCGGTTTCTTTTAGGTTGGAAGAGATCTTGTCTTCTTCGGATTTAAGACTTGAGACAAGCCTTCTCAATTCTTCAAGCCTTACGTTGCTTCTTTCAATTTCACTTTTCATTCCATCTTTTTTTGTACCGAGTTCGACGTAAGCGGATCTCATCGTTGAGAGTTTGGCCGATATCGAATCTTTCAGATCGGACAAGGTTCTTTCTCTTTGCCTGTAAGTTCCCATTTCGTTTTCGAATCTCTTTATGTCTTCTTGGGCATTTGCAGAGAATTCTTTGAGTTTTGAGGTCTCTATCTCAAGGCCGAAGAGTGCTTTTTGAAGTTCTTCGACTTTTTTGGTGCGATCGTCGATCTTCAACTTCAACTCTTCATTCGCTTTCATGCCGACACTTAAAAGATGTCCGAAATACAGCCGCTTTTTTTCCGCTATGATAGTTTCGTATTCTTTGTATTTTTTTGCCCTTTTTGATTTCAAATTAAGCGATTTCATGGTATGATCCACTTCATCCATGACGGTTCTGAGTTTTTCAAGATTTTCGTTGACTTCTTTGAGTTTGGAAAGGGCTTCGTTTTTACGCTCTTTGTAAATTAAAACGCCGGCCGCTTCCTCGACAAGTGCTTTTATCTGCATCGGAGAGGAGTTAACGAGGTTCGATATCTCTCCCTGGCCCACTATTGAGTAAAAATCTTTTCCCGTGCCGGTACCGAAAAATACCTCTTCTATATCTTTCAAACGAGATACCGTCCCGTTCATGAGGTAATTGCTCTTACCGTCTGCCTGATAGATCCTCTCCACGGATATTTCTTTCCCTTCATCATAGAAGATGGCTTTAACAGAGGCTTTATCCGCTTTTTTCATCGAATTCGATCCAAAGTAAAGCACATCCGTCGTGTCGGACATTCTCAACTTTGAGTTTGCCCTTTCTCCGAAAAGCCATCTTACGGCATCGACTATGTTCGACTTTCCGGATCCGTTTGGACCGACGATCGAAACTATGCCGTCTTTTATTTCAAAATTCACATGAGAACCAAAAGATTTAAATCCTTCAATCTCCAATCTTACGAGTTTCATCCGATCAACTCCTTAAGATGAGAAACGTATTCCGAAAGCCACCTGTCAAAATAAACCGTTCCGTCTGCGTTCACGATCGAGATTTCATTTGCGGTTTCAAAAATAACATTTCTTATTTTTTTTCTTCCAACGATCTGGGACCTCAAATTCTGCGGACCGTAAACTTTTACCGCTCCCGTTGTCTTCAAAAATTTCTCGTAAATCGCCGAAATGACGAGTTCCCCGAACGCGGGATGGTAAGGGCCCGCTATGACATTTTTGATCGTTTCCGCGTCTTGATACATCCCAGTTCTTTCTATCTGTATTTTATCATTTTTGAAAATCGAGACCATATCGGAAACTACATCTATCGCTTCCTCAACGCTTTGCGGCCGGTAAGTACCGTTCAAATACATTTTTTCAAGTTGGGTTTCTTTTAAAACCAAAGTTGGATGAATTCTAACACCGTCAGGAGAAAGTTTGGCAACCTCAAAGGCGGAAAAGATATCGTCTCTTTTGGAATCAAGCGGAAGACCCGTCATGAGATGCACCGAGACCTTTATCCTTTTCTTTTTGATCCGTTCAACCGCATGTCTTACATCCTCGACGGTATGATCCCGTCCGGCTGCGTCAAGTACTTTTTGAACCATCGATTGAGCGCCTATCTCGACGAGTGAGACCCCGTTATCCGCTAAAAAGTCAACGTCTTCGATCTCATCGGGTCTTGTGGATATTCTTATTCCTTTCATGCCCATTTCGTGCACAACCGAATTGACCGCTTTTAAAATCTCTTTCCAGTTTTTGATGGCCGTAAATGTGCCGCCGTACAGGCCTATTTCGGAATTTTCATCTCCATGGTAAAGCGCATAAGATTTCAGAATCTCTTCTCTTATCGAGTAAGGAGGCGATTTCATCGTTGCCATCCATTCGTTGCAAAAAGTGCATCTGTGCTTGCATCCGGCATTTGGGAAAAAAATTGGAATTACTTTCACTTTATCAGCCTTTCGTATGCCATTTTTGCCGCCAACTGCTCGGCTTCCTTTTTGGATTTTCCCTTTCCCTGTCCGTAAAAATCACCGTTGACTCTAACTTCGAAGACGTAATGCTTTTTATGGGCAGGCCCGCTTTCTTCGATCAAGATGTATTCCGGCAGAGTCGCGAATTTGTTCTGGGTGTATTCCTGAAGGGCGGTCTTGTAATCGAAAAACAGTTTTTTCTGTGCCACATCCATTATTTTCTCGGCCAACAAATTTGACACGATGTTTTCGGTTGTTTCAAAGCCAAAATTCAAAAAAACCGCCGCTATCGTCGATTCAAAAGTATCGGCGTAAATCGAATCAAGTTCATCCGGAGAGGCCGAACTCAAACTTTTGCCAACGAGGACAAGATTCGCAAGGCCAATTTTTTTGCTTATGTCAGCAAGCACCTTTTCGCTTCCCACAACCGCTTTGATCTTTGCAAGTTCTCCTTCTCTTATGTTTTTGAAAAGTTCAAAAGTCTTGTGCGCTATCACGAGTCCAACCATCGCATCACCGAGAAATTCCAGCCTTTCGTAAGAATCCGTCCCGTTTTCATTGGCGTAAGAACTGTGAGTTATCGCACAGCGAAAGTATTCCGGAAAAGGTATCATCTTGTCTATTTTTAAAATCTTCAAAATTTCTTCAACATCGTCCATTCCCAGTTAAACCTCCAGAAGGTTACCTTTGTATAGATTTTTCACAAAAGCCGAATAAGTTACGGGACATGAAATTTGGAAACATCGTGCCACGGCAACGGCATATCTTTGAATTTCGTACTGTGCGTGGGAATCTGCCCTCTGATTTAAGAAATTCATAAGGCTTCGCGCGTTTATCGTCCAGTACCATTCGGTGTAAAGGCTTAAAGGCAGTACCATTCTCGCAACCTCTTTTTTTACACCGCTTGAAATCAGTAAGTTGTAAGTTTCAAAAGCATTTTTCATCGATTTTTCCATTATCTCGGATGAATTTCCGGCCCTTTCATCTGTGGGCACGTAAAATTCCTCTTCGAATTCCGTGAATCTGCCGGATCTTTCGTTTATGCTTGCGATCCTGTGGCGCATCCACTGGCGGGCCACGAAGATCGGTGCTTTGACATGAAAGGTGAAAACGATATGTTCAAATGGAGATTCATGGCCCAATTTTGCAAGTAACTCTATGAGACGTTTATCTTCTTCGATTGAATTTGATTTTGACATGTAAGATATCCTTGCCGCCATGGCAACTGCCTTGTCACCTCCAAAAAAATCCACAAGTTCAACGTATCCTTTGTCAAGAACTTTGATCTTCTCCACTTTTGTTCTCCTTCCATTGATTTATCTTGTTGTGCAGGGTGCTCAAACCTATGTTAAGCACCTTTGCAGCCTGCGTCTTGTTACCGTCAAAGTATTCGAGAGTCGCTTCTATGAAACGTTTTTCCGCCGATTCTAAACTTTCTCCTATCTGCAATTTCACGTAATTCCTTTCAACGTCTTGGACTTGCAAGGAAAGATCGTCAACCTCAACTTCATTTCCTTTGGCGAATATAAGCGCCGATCTGACTATATTTTGCAATTCTCTGACATTTCCCGGAAAAGGGTAAGATTTCAAAAATTCTATCGCCTTTGGGGAAAATTTTTTGTAATCGGTTTGCATTTGTTTTGAATAGAATTTTGAAAAATAATCTATAAGTACCGAAATATCTTCAACTCTGTCGCGAAGCGGCGGAACTTCTATTTTGACGACGTTTATCCTGTAATAAAGATCGTCTCTGAAGTTCCCGTTTTTAACTTCGTCTTCGAGAGATCTGTTCGTCGCCGATATCACGCGCACGTTTACGTGAATGGGATTAACACCACCAAGCCTTTCAAAAGTGGAATTTTCGAGCACCCTTAAAAGTTTTACCTGGACGTTTTTCGGAAGTTCGCCTATTTCATCCAAGAAGATCACGCCATTGTTTGCCAACTCAAACTTTCCGGGCTTGGCCACATTTGCACCCGTGAAAGCGCCGCGCTCATACCCGAAAAGTTCGGACTCGAAAAGGTCTGCCGGTATGGCTCCGCAATTGACGGCGACGAAATCGTTTTTTGCCCTTGCGCTGAGTTCCCATATCGATCTTGCAACGAGTTCTTTGCCCGTACCGGATTCGCCGGTTATCAAAACAGGCACATCTCTTGACGCGATGACTTCTATTATATCCCTTAACTTTCTTATTGATTGGCTCTCTCCTATTATCTTCGTGGGCAACTTTAATGAGATATTTTCGAGTTTTAGAGTTCTGCTTTCTATGGCCCTGTTGACTTCGATTATGAGATTTTCGAGTTCGAATGGTTTCGGAACGAAATTGAACGCTCCAAGTTGAACGGCTTTGACGGCAACGGTAACATCTGCATGGGCGCTTATGACTATGACGGACGCATCTTTTACAACCTTCTCGATTATGTCCATACCGTTTCCATCCGGCAGCATAAGATCAAGAAGCACGAGATCGTAGGGTGAATTTTCTAACTCTTTGATCGCTTCGGCCTTCGTTTTCACGCTTTTTACCAAATGCCCTTCGATATCGAGGGATCTCGAAATTAACCTGTTAAGGCTTAAATCGTCCTCGACAACAAGTATTCTTCCCATCGAATCACCTCGAAAGCGGCAACCTTATAAAAACAGTTGTCCCTATTCCTTCCTGACTTTTTATCTCAACCTTTCCGCCGTGCGAGTTTATGACCCTCTTGACGATACTCATGCCAAGGCCTGTTCCGTTGGTTTTAAGCGTGAAAAAAGGTTCAAAAATGTAATCCATGTGATCCGGAGATATCCCGTTTCCGTGATCCGTGAAAGTGATCGAAACGTAATTTTTGATCTGTTCGACTCTTACCTCTATTTTCCCGTTTTCATTCGAGGCATCCATTCCATTGACAAGTACGTTCAAAAAAGCCGAGTTCAAGGCGTTATCATCTCCATCTATCATGATTTGATTGAATGGTGTCGCAAAATCTATCGTTATGCCTCTCTCTCTGGCCCTTATCCTTGCGAGTTTGATCGACTCTTCCAGAACCTCGATCACGTTCAGAGTTTTCAGATCAAAGGTTATCTTTGAAAAAGTTAAAAATTGCATGGATCTTTCTTCAAGCCGTCTTATCTCTTTATCGAGAATTTCCAAAGTTTCTGCGGGTTCATCCGGTATCTGGCCGAGTTGCTTTTTTAACAACTGCACGGAAAGTTTCATCGAGGCAACCGGTGTTTTTATCTCATGCGCTATTGATGCAGTCATTTTTCCCAAAAGCGCGAGTTGTTCTGCCCGACCGAGGGCTTTTTCAAGGTTGGAAAGCATGGTTATATCCCCAAAGATGTAAAGTGTTACAGGATTAGAAGCGTTTTCTATCGGTATTTCCTGAAAAATAAGCCTTTTGTCGAGTGCTTTCACTCTCACCACGTTTTTCGTTTCATCTAATATGATGCCGTAAAAGCGCAAAAAATCTTCAAACTCTCTTCCTCTCCATTCACCTCTGGTTGTCGAAAATATATTCTCGATTCCACGATTCATCGTCGTTATCTTGCTGTTTTTGTCAATTGTGAGAATGCCTTCTTCCAGCGATTCGACTATATTCCTGTATTCGCCGTAGGTTTCAAGCAAGCCCTCTCTTTCTCTTTTAAGAGTCTCGGCGAGTCTATCCACATCGTTTAAAATCTCTCCGAATTCCCCTCTCAGTCCTTTTTTCTCCATAGGGCTGAGCGTTATAGAGGTATGCTTGACCCTGTTAAGCAGTTGAATAAGCGGTTCACTGAGAAATTGAAAGAGAAAGATCGACGATGCGAAATAAATGACAAGATCGATGGAAATCATTATCAGCCAGTACTGAAGGGGAGGCGGAAAAAAGAGCACGTACATGAAAAATTCAATAAAACCCAGCACCGACATCAAAAATATGAGTATAACGGTACCGTAAGATGTTGAACTTTCACTTCTTGAAAATGGCCAAATTTTCAAAATTTCAAACCTCCAGAATCAAATTGGATCTCGGAGAAAGTTTGAGTATATCGCAGGCCCTTGCGTATCTTGAAGTAATTTCAAGATATCCTCCAAGGCCTTCGCAAACTATGAGTTCATTTTTTCGTCCCGCTCTTCTGTCAAGCATGATACTCGATGGCTTTCCGTTTATCATGAGTTTATCTTCTTGATGCACTCCCACCTTTTCGAGATAATCGAAGGGGATGTTGGTTGAAAGATCTCCAAGATCGTTTACAAAAGAAATTTCGCCATCTATTTTTTTATCATCTATGATTGCCTTTTTATGCTTTAAATCGTAAAAAGTCATGTAAACACTTCCGATACTCTCAAAAGTTTTTCCATTTGAAAATTCAATGGCCACGGGTATGAGTATATCAAGCACGGATCTTGTGAAAGACAAAGAAAATTTGGTTTTTGAAATGTTCATCTCTCTTATTTGTTTGATACCGAACCTTTCAATCGGCAACGTGAATGTCCCGTTATCGAATCCTATGAACAAACGGTCATCTTTGGTTCTTAGGCCTATCGGTCTGCGCGCGCTTTCGTTTTGGCCATCGACGATTATCATGAATATCGTTGATTTTGGAAGATGGCACGCAAGACGTTCCGCTATGCACGACGCAGTGTACACATCTCCGAATTCAATTGGACGCGTTACCTCTATGATTTCTTCCTTTGGAGCAAGGGCAGAAAAATTTCCCTTCAACACCCCCATGAATAATTCGTCTGATCCATGATCTGTTATAACGGCTATCATTTCTTTCACCTTTTCTTTTAAAGTTTTTCATTAGAATTATATACCAAACAAAGTTCAAATTCCGAATCGTAGCGATGGCAGGCGCGGCCCTACTCGATGTCTGGTCCTCGCGCTGCTGCGGAGGCCATCTCGAGGGCATCCTGCCCTGCGCTCACAGTCGCAAATTTTTCTGAATTGAAAAAATTGTTTGATAAGTTTTCTTTTTGTAATTTGATTGACAGTTTTTATTTAAAAAATAGATGATAAAATTCATTTAAAACAGCGCGTAGCGGGTAGCACGTGGAAAAAATAGTAACGTGTGATCGGTAACGAGTAAGCAGTCAAAAACAAAAGGCGATTCCAGTTCTTCGACTGGAATGACAGACGGAGGCGGAGAGCATGATGCCGAGAGGTGGCCTCCGCAGCAAGGCGAGGACCAGACACCGAAGGGCGAATGCTGGAGCCGACGTACAAAAAAGCGCATGGCAAGGAAGAGACATTAGAAATTGGAGATTAGAGAAAAAAACAGTAACGGGTGACACGTAATCGGTAATCAGTAAAACAGCGGGTAGCCGGTAGCACGTGGAAAAGACGGACGGAGGCGGAGGATAAGATGCTTGTAGTTCAAAAATACGGCGGTACATCTGTTGAGACTACCGAAAAGATACTCAAGATAGCCGAAAAAATTGCTCAGGATTACGATCGCGGCGATAAAATCGTCGTCGTCGTTTCGGCCATGGGTAAGACGACAAACTATCTTATAAATTTGCTCGATCAGGTCAATCCAAATGCCAATTCGAGGGAATACGATATGATAGCGTCAACAGGCGAGCAAATATCCATTGCGCTTATGGCCTCGGCACTTTCGAGGTACGGGAAAAGATCCGTGTCTTTAACGGGCTTCCAAGCGGGAATAGATACCGATTCGACTTACTCGAGGGCTGCTTTGAAAAGGGTGTACAGAGGGAAGTTGATGTCTCTCATAGATGATGGAATCATACCGGTAGTTGCCGGTTTCCAAGGGATTAGCCCGTCGGGAGATATCACGACGCTTGGACGCGGTGGTTCTGACACGACTGCCGTCGCCGTTGCCTATGGCATAGGTGCCGATCTGTGTGAGATATACACGGATGTTGACGGGGTGTATGCCGCCGATCCGAGATACGTTGACAAACCCAAGAAAATCGATAAAATTTCTTACGACGAGATGATAGAAATGGCAGCGCACGGTGCAAAGGTACTTCACCTAAGGTCCGTTGAACTTGCGCGCAGGTATCACGTGAAACTTGTCGTTAAACATGCTCACATGAAATCTGAAGGTACGATCATAGAGGAGGTTGGACGATTGGAAGAACCTTTGGTTAGATCTTTAACTGTCGATGAAGGCATAGTGAAAATAGTCATAGAAGATGTGCCTGACATACCCGGAATAGCGGCCAGAACCTTTAAACAACTTTCGGACGGGCATGTCTCTTTGGACATGATAGTTCAAAGCATGCATAGAGACGGAAAAAATGATATCGCATTCACCGTCTCGAAAGAAGAATTCAAAGATGCTTTGGAAGCCGTCAATCATGTGAAAGAGGAGATTAAAGCAGGTAATATCCATTCAGACGATACGATGGCAAAGATATCGATCGTTGGAGTGAACATAATAGGATCATCTGAAATAGTTTACAACATGTTCGATGCCATAGCCTCGATAGGAGTCAACATAGACATGATAAGCACTTCCAACAGCAGGATATCTTGCGTGATAAAAAGGGAAAAATTAAGAGAAGTGGCAAAGGTCGTTTCAAAAAGATTCGGATTGGAGGAATAAGATGAAAATAGGAGTTGTTGGTGCCACTGGCGAAGTTGGCAGAACGATGGTAAAAGTGCTTGAAGAGAGGAATCATGAATTTGGCAGTTTAAGACTTTTTGCTTCCGAAAGGTCGCGCGGCGTTAAAATCCCATTTCATGGCAAAGAGATAGAAGTTGAGACTTTGACGGAAGAGTCGATGAAGGCTGGCTTTGATTTTTTACTCTTTTCCGCCGGAAAGGATATATCCAAACATTTTGCACCGATAGCATCGGCGCATGGAACAACTATCATAGACAATTCTTCTGCCTTCAGAATGGATCCGAAAATTCCACTTGTCGTTCCAGATGTCAACCCTCACGTTTTGAAAGGATACAAAGGGATAATTGCGAATCCGAATTGTTCGACGATACAACTTGTGATGGCACTTAAGCCTATTCACGATATTTACAACCTTAAAAGGGTTGTCGTGACGACGATGCAAGCAGTTTCGGGAAGCGGGCATAAAGGAATAGAAGAACTCGAAATGGAAATGAAAGGTACAGGATCTCCGAAAGTTTATCCCCGAGAAATCGCTTACAATTGCATTCCTCAAATTGGTCCCATCTTCGATAACGGCTTTTCGGAAGAAGAGATGAAAATGTTCAACGAAACAAGGAAGATAATGGAATGTGATTGCATCGTTGAAGCGACTACCGTAAGAGTTCCTGTGTTTTATGGGCATTCGGAGTCAGTGCTTGCCGAATTTAAAAGCAAGGTGGATTTGGGAACGGTTTTAAAAGCCTGGAAAGCATCTCCATACTTGAAAGTATGGGACGACTATCCCACCCCGATAGAGATAAAAGGAAGTGATCTTTCTCACATCGGAAGACCCAGAATCTCTTCAAACGGCGCTCTGATGTTCTGGAACGTTGCGGACAACGTCAGAGTAGGCGCTGCGACAAACGCTGTGAGAATTTTGGAGTACTTTACAGATATCGAACGATGATGCCTTCTATGGATGTTTTTTTGTGAAGCAGTTGCCATCCCTGTGGGACCGCTATATCGTGTGTGCCCATGATGGCGATTGCCGTACCGGAACCGCAAAGAAAGATCGGATCTTCAACCTTGGATTTCGTTTCCTCAAAAAAAGCCTTCAATTCAGGATGAAGAGAAAGCCTTAAATCCTGATGAAGTCTATCTTCAAAAAACTCTTGAAGCATCCTTCTGTCTCTGTAATTTGCAAGCACCATTGTGGCACGTTGAAGGTTAAAAACGGCATCTTCAAGAGGCACCATTTTGGGTAAAATTTTTCTTGCTTCTTGAGTTGGAGTTGAAAATGGTGGAATCACAATTGTAATCTCTCTGCACATGGGTTGCATCGAAACGGCGCCGTAACCGCTTTTGAGATGCGCGCTCACCGTAAAGCCACCGAAAACTGAAGCGGCCACGTTATCCGGATGACCTTCTATTTTAGTCGCCATTTCAAATATCTGTTGCCTTGAAAAATGTCTATTTATTTCCATCGCGGCTGCTATACCGAGAATTATAGAGGCGGCACTTGAACCGAGACCTTTCTGAGGTGGTATCATCGATATTTTTTTTATCTTGTATCTCCAGTCTATGCCGTTACTTTCCATCACTTCTTTGAAGGCTTTAAAAAACAGATCTTCTCCTTCAACTTTTATACCCATTTCGGTGATAGAGAGTTCTGTGTCGTACTCTATCTCAACTTCGTTTCGGAGATCTATGGCAAGGCCAAAAGTATCGAATCCGCTTCCGAGATTTGCTATCGATGCGGGCACCGAAACTAAAAGTTTCATGAACTCACCTCCCTCGAAAATATTTCGAAGTCAACAGGTATTGTTTTTATTCTATCTGCGTATTCGTGATCAACGACGTTTGGATCTTTAAGTCCATTACCTGTCAACGTCGCGACAATTGTTTCCCCACCCCTGAACATGTCTTTCATCTTCAAAATGCCGGCAACGGACGCTGCCGACGCCGGTTCGCAGAATATGCCTTCATTCACGGCGATCAATTGCTGAGCGTGCAGTATTTCTTTGTCCGTGACAGTGCCTATCATGCCTTTGGATTCATCCCTTGCCGAGATGGCCTTTTGCCAACTTGCAGGATTTCCTATCCTTATAGCGGTCGCTATGGTTTCAGGATTTTCTATGGGGTATCCTTTGACAATGGGCGCAGCACCTTCGGCCTGAAACCCCATCATGTGTGGTAATTTAGACGATTTACCGTATGATCTGTACTCTTTGTATCCCATCCAGTATGCGGTTATGTTACCGGCATTTCCAACCGGAAGAAAATGGTAATCGGGTGCCTCTCCAAGTTCGTCGACGATCTCAAAGGCCGCGGTTTTTTGTCCTTGAAGTCTGTAAGGATTTATCGAATTGACAACTGTCACAGGAAATTTTTCACTTGCAAGTCTGACCATTTTAAGACAATCATCGAAGTTTCCGTTTATCTGAACGACCTTTGCCCCGTATATCAAAGACTGGGCAAGTTTGCCTATCGCAATTTTGCCCGAAGGTATGACAACAATGGCCTTCAAATCAAAAGCCGTCGCGTATGCAGCGGCAGAAGCAGAGGTATTGCCCGTTGACGCACATATAACGGTTTTTGCCCCTTCTTCAATGGATTTTGCAATGGCAACGACCATCCCTCTATCTTTGAAAGAGCCGGTTGGATTCATACCTTCATATTTTAGATAGAGATCGATACCTAACATCTTTCCGAGATGCTTTGTCTTTATAAGCGGTGTGAAACCTTCTCCTAAAGTTATAACAGGAGTATTTTCATTTACGGGCAAAAATTTTGCGTATTTGTCAAGAATTTTTTCCACGACTGCCTCCTAATGGTTAACGTATTTTATATGTTGTCAATCAATTATATAATAATTCTGTTTAAAAAATATCATACGCCTGGCATTCTTACCATCTTCTCAATTCTTGAAAAACCCCATGTTATAACCATGACAATTACAAGGTAGATAATCGCAACGCTGAGAAAAACATTCATAAATTCAAAGTTCCTGCTTGCGATGAATTCCCCTTGAGCCATGAGTTCCGGAACCCCAACAAGGTATGCGACAGACGTGTATTTTATGAGATAGACGAATTCATTTGTCCACGACGGTATGACTTTTATAAGTGCTTGAGGCATGATGACCCTTGTTATTGCCTGCCATTTCGTCATCCCGATCGAAAGTGCGGCTTTCATCTGACCTGTATCGACGGATTGAATGGACCCTCTTATGTATTCTGCCTGATAGGCGCCGCTGTTTATGGAAAAACTTATTATCGAAGCGATTATCGGAGAAAGGCGTATTCCGATCTGAGGGAGTGCAAAGTAAAAGATGAAAAGTTGAACAAGCAAAGGCGTACCTCTTATCACCTCGACAAAGGCCGTCGATATGGTGTAAGACCATTTTTTGCCATAACTCCTCGATATGCCGACGATGATTCCTATCACAAAGCCAATCGCTATTGAAGAAAGCGCAAGTTCTACGGTGAAAACAAGTCCGTCCATCAAAAACGGAAAAGCGTTCACGAAGACATTTATGAAACGGATCATCTTCCCTCCATGAATTTGGCCAAAAACTGACGTGTTCTTTCTTGCGAAGGATTATTCAAGATCAAAGATGGAATTCCTTCTTCTATTATCTCGCCATTTTCCATGAAAATAATTCTATCCGCGACATCTTTCGCAAAACCTATCTCATGTGTGACTATGAGCATCGTCATGCCTTCGCGCGCGAGTTTCTTTATAACCTCTAACACTTCGCCGACAAGTTCCGGGTCGAGTGCCGATGTGGGCTCATCAAAAAGAATGAGATCCGGTTCCATGGCAAGTGCCCTTGCAATTCCGACACGTTGCTTTTGGCCTCCGGAAAGTTGCGCCGGATAGGCATGCATTTGCAATTCGAGCCCCACTTTTTTGAGATTTTCTTTGGCTATACTTTCGGCTTTTTCGCGAGAAAATTTTTTCACCCTCATAGGACCTATCATTACGTTGTTCAAAACCGTCAAATGGTTGAACAAATTGAATTCTTGAAAAACCATCCCTATTTTTTGTCTGAAAATTTCAGGATGCTTTGATCCTGTTATCTGACTCTCGTTAAGATAAATTTCTCCGCCATCGGGCTCTGTAAGTCTGTTTATGCACATCAACATCGTAGATTTACCTGTGCCTGAAGGACCTATAACGACGACTGTTTCACCTTTTTCCATCTCAAAAGAAATGCCTTTGATTATCTCTTTTTCTCCGTAACGCTTCTTCAAATTTTTTATTTGCAGTACCTTCATGCCCTTTCACCTCTGAACTCAAAGCCCGGAAGTGCGAATCGCTTTTCGATTCTTCTTACAACCGTGTTCGTTGAGAAGGTTACAGTAAAATAAATGGCGGCGCAAAACAGATAAATCAACAAAGGCTCATAAGTTGTGGATACTATATAGGTGCCTTCTCGAAGCAATTCCGTAACTCCAAGTGCGTAAGCGAAAGACGTGTCTTTTAGCACTATCGTGAATTCATTTGTAAGAGGAGCAACGGCAAATCTTAAAGCCTGAGGAAGTGTAACATGAAGGAATATTTGCGTGCCATTCATTCCTATCGATTGAGCGGCAAGTGTCTGACCTTTCGGGACAGAAAGTATGGCACCGCGGAATATCTGCGATTGATATGCTGAACTGCAAAGGCCCAAAGACAAGATCGCTGCCATAAATGGGTTGAATCTGATCCCAAAAGAAGGAAGACCAAAAAACAATATGAACATCACGACGAGCAAAGGTATGCTCCTCAAAACTCTTTCGTAAACTGTGGCAATTATCTTCAGAGGAATATTTCCATAAATCTGTGCAAGTGATACGACAATTGCGATCGAAAAAGCGATCACAAATGAGATGACGGTCAGTTCGACCGTCACGATGGTACCGTCAAGTAAAACTTTCAAGGTGGATACAAGATCCATCTTCATTTACCAAAATATTTATCTACAAGTTGAGACAATTGACCCGATGCTTTGACTTTGGCCAGACCGTCGTTGATCATATCAAGCAGCGTTTTATTTCCTTTGTTAACGGCTATTCCGTAATTTTCATTTGTTATTATCACTCCGACTATTGACACAGGTTGTGTCTGGGCAAATCTTTGCGCAACGGGACTGTCCAGTACGACAGCGTTAACCTCACCGTTGATGAGAGCCTGAAGCGCGTAGATAAAACTTTCATATCTGACTATATTCTTGAGAATGCCGGTTTTAATGAGATTATCGCTTACCCATAAATCTCCGGTCGTACCTGTTTGCACGCCAATTTTGTTATTTCCAAAAAGCACTGTAAGGTTGTAATTTGAATCTTTTTTGACTATCACGTCTTGATCTGCAGACCAGTAAGGATCTGAAAAATCGACAACCTGAAGCCTATCAGGGGTTATGGTCATACCGGCAATGGCAATGTCAATTATTCCGGATTTCAAAGCAGGTATAAGAGAATCAAATGACATATCTCTTATCTGAACCTGAAAACCCTCGACTTTACCTATTGCCTGTATAAGATCCACGTCAAAACCAACGTACTGTCCGTTTTGTACGTATTCAAATGGTGGAAAATCAGCAGAAGTTCCGACTATGTAGGTTTTGGAGAATGCAAATCCAACAAGAGCAAAAAGAAATACCAGCATAACCAATACAATCTTTTTCATTGCCCGTACCTCCCTTGCCAGTTATTTCTGAAATTATACCATAAAAATGGAAAGGTGAAATAACCCGAATTGACAATGGCAAAAACAGAGATTAGGAATTAGACATTAGAGGAAAAGCAATGATCTGTAACGGGTGATGCGTAATCAGTAAAACGGCATGTGGCGGGTAGCGGGTAGCATGTAGAAAAAATAGTAACGTGTGATCGGTAACGAGTAAGCAGTCAAAAACAAAAAGCGATTCCAGTTCTTCGACTGGAATGACAGACGGAGGCGGAGAGTCGGAATTTGAACTTTGTGTGGTATAACTATAAACGATCTGATAGGTAAAATTCTTGAACTTTTCTTTTTATTTTTTCTATGTGCTTTATGCCCATGGAATTCTTCCACCAGTAATGTATGAGAGCACCCTTCAAAACAAGCGGATCTAAGTCTTTTGAAACCTCGCCTTTCGAAACCGCCTCTTCCCAGTCAACGGAACCGGGGATGAGAGTGTATTCGTTCAAAAAAGGTTTTACTCCAAGGTCTATAACGGATTTTACGTCTTCCATTGCAGATTCAAAGGTCTGACCCGGCAGACCGATTATCAGGTATGCTCCCAATTCTTTATTGGTAAATCCATTGTTTTTGAGAATATCGACGGCTTTTTCGAAGGCCGCATTTGTAACCTTTCCACCCGTCTGCTTTTGAAGGTATGGATCTCCGGTTTCATATCCGATTCTTATCGTTTTGAAATTCTTTTTCATCATCAAAGCGGCTATTTCTTCGTCAACGTAAATTGCATGAATGCCGTTGGGAAGATGATACCTTATGCCGGACGGCAATGCTTTCAATATCTCTTTGAATCTTACTTTATCGACAAGGATGGCATCATCGTAAAAGGCAAGGTCTTTGATGCCCATCTTTTTCAAAGATTCTATTTCTTCTATCACGGAACCGACACTTCTTGATTTGAATCCTCTTTGCCATGCCACACAGTATGTGCATCTGAAAGGGCATCCATAAGTTGTGTGTACAACGGCGGCATCCAATTTGTCATAAAGTGAGTAATCAGGCGTGATCTTTTCAAACCAATCTATTCCTACAGGTTCGGGTATTTTTTTTCGAAATATCTTCTCTAAAACTTCGTAAATTTTCGGAATTCCATCTCCAGAAATTACGAAATCCGCACCAGATTTCTTCGCGTGATCCGGAAGCAGCGTGACGTAATTTCCACCGAGGATTACAGGTACCTTAAATCTTTCTTTTAGAAGTTTTATCGTTTCGAAAACGCCACCGTACCAGTATGTCATCATAGAAGTTACGAGAATCACATCGGGATCAAAATCGATTTCGTCGAAAATGGAAAGCGGTGCGCCGTACCTTTTCATGTATCTCGGAATGCCGTAAGTTTTTAAACTTCCGATTATTTCGGAATGAAATTTTCCGGTTCCATAAGGCCCATCGTGTGCGTCGTTGCCGGGCAAATTCCTGTCAAGCAGATCGAGCAATTTAACATCAAAATTTGAAACCCGCAGAGCCTTCGCGATGTACAAAAGTCCTACGGGTTTTAACCAAAAATCGTAAGCCGAAACGTCATGTATGTAAGGATTAACTAAAAGCGCTTTCATTTTTTCGAGAGTAAAAAATGGATATTCCGATAAGCGTGAGATCCGGAATGTATTCTTCTATCTTTGTAGAACTTTTGGAAATTTCAGCACCGTATCCGCCTGTTGATATGACTTTGAAGCGCTTAGAAAATTGATCTTCAAAGAGTGAGACAAGACCATCTATCGCAAACATCGTTCCAAGCATGATACCGGATTGAATGTTTGTTATCGTATCTTTACCAACGGGTGAATCGGGGAACTTAGCCTCAACGGAAGGCAATTTTGCGGTGTTTGTGAAAAGTGACTGAATTGCCGTCCTCGGACCGGGTAAGATAACGCCACCTTCATATTTATCGGTCAAAATATCGATCGTTATTGCCGTCCCAAAATCCACCACGATGACATTTTCTCCGTAATTTGCTTTGGCACTTATAACATTTGCGATCCTGTCCGCTCCGAGTTCGTTCGGAGTCCAGACATCCCACTCGATCCAGTTTACATCTTTGATCTTCACAAAAGTCGGGTTTTTATTCATGTACTTTCTTGCATAGTATTTGAAAACATCGTTCATACTCGGCACAACGGAGGCCACGCAAATATCATCTATGCTTGATGGTTTGTAACCTGAAAAATCAAGAAAATTTTTTATGTGGACGGACAATTCATCTTCCGTGGAGATGTTTTTTGTGCTTATCCTCCATACATCGAAAGATTTGTTGCCGTTCATGAATCCCATCACGACGGTTGTATTACCGACATCAATTGCGAGTAGCATTTTTGACCATCTCCACAAAAAATTCATGAATTCTCGTATCGTCAGAAAGTTCTGGATGAAAAGTTGAGGCAATGATATTTTCATGCCTTACAAAAACAGGTGCGTGGTTGTAACTTGCAAGCACATCGATCTTTCCAACTTTAGTTATCACAGGTGCCCTTATGAAGACCGCATCAAAAGGTTTGTCTCCGATGACAGGAATGGAAATTTCGGCATGAAAAGAATTTATCTGCCTTCCGTATCCATTTCTGCTGACAGAAAGGTCTAAAACATCCAAAGAATCCTGTGCTGGGTGTTCAACTTCGTTTGCTAACAATATCAAGCCGGCACACGTTCCATAAACCGGAAACCCTTTTTCTATTTTTGCCTTTAACACATCAAAAAGGCCTGTCAATTTTAAGAGTTTTAACATCGTGGTGCTTTCGCCGCCCGGCATTATGAGGCCATCAACTGCTTCGAGCGTTTTAACGGATTTCACGCGTATGGAATCTACACCGATCTTTTCCATAATTGCAAGGTGTTCTTCTATATCACCTTGCATTCCAAGTATGCCTATTTTCATGATCTACGCTCTTTCACCAGCCTCTTTCCTGTAATTTCTCAGTCAAAGTGGCAATTTCCTGGCCTTCCATGGCCGTGCCTATATCTTCGCTTATTCTGACAAGTTCTTCAGGATCATCGTAATGCAAAACAGATTGAACTATCGCGTTTGCCATTTTGGCCGGATTTGATGATTTGAAAATTCCGGATCCGACGAAAACTCCATCGGCACCCAAAATCATCATGAGCGCAGCGTCGGCAGGAGTCGCAACGCCACCGGCGGCAAAATTCACGACCGGCAGTCTGCCACGTTCTTTGACCATTCTTACTATTTCCACTGGAGACGCTATTTCTTTTGAGTAACCCACGAGTTCTTCCTCGGCCATCGTTTTGACACGTCTTATGGCATCCATGACAGTGCGCATATGCTTGACGGCCTCGACGATGTTTCCGGTTCCAGCCTCGCCCTTTGTCCTTATCATCGCGGCGCCTTCTGCGATTCTTCTCAACGCTTCTCCGAGATCCCTTGCGCCACACACGAATGGAACTTTAAAATCATGTTTGTTTATGTGAAACTTATCATCTGCCGGAGTTAAAACTTCACTTTCATCTATAAAGTCAACTCCAAGTGCCTCCAAAATTCTTGCTTCCGCTATGTGGCCTATTCTGACCTTTGCCATAACAGGTATCGAGACCGTTTCCATTATACGTCGTATCAAACCGACATCTGCCATTCTCGCGACACCGCCAGCCTTCCTTATGTCCGCCGGTACTCTTTCGAGCGCCATCACCGCAACTGCTCCGGCATCTTCAGCGATCTTTGCCTGTTCCGGCGTCGTCACGTCCATTATGACGCCATTTTTGAACATGTCCGCAAATCCTTCTTTTATAACCCAGGTACCTTTTTCTGCCATTTAAAACACCTCCTCACAAATTAACCTTTTCAAGTCTTGAAAGATTTCCTTTTTTTCTTCCAACTTTTGCGCATGGTTCTCCATCAACTTCGACTATATCCGCAGTTATATCAATTTTTTCTCTCAAAAGGGATGATCCAACTCCGTAAGCGTCGACGGGCACTCCTAACTTCTCGAATAAAGATATCTTCTCTGAATTGAACCCTCCCGAAACGACTATCTTTAAATTTTTCATTCCCATCTCATCAAATTCACGTCTTGCTTTCCAGACAAGTTCCGGACACACTCCCAAAGAATTTTCATTGATGGGAGTAACAGATGTGTCTCTAAGCGTTCCGGACGTGTCAAATCTCACTCCCCATATTTTACCTTTGCCTGATCCTATGACGGAATCGATATTTGACGAAGAAACAGAATATTTTTTGCCTGTCAGATGTTCGTAAAAATCTATCATCATACGTTTCGTCGTGCCTATCACATCGTTGTCCCAATCGACAAGAATTATTCTGTTGACATCGGAAGGTACATACTCGTCAAACTTTATCGCCGCCATAGATGTTGATCCATGATATGCCGCTATCAAAGCGTGAGGCACAGTCCCAATGCCTTTTGCTCCCCAGTAATCGGCATTGGCGTCTGTTGAAACTACTTCAGCGCCGGCTTTGAAAGCCGCGTAACCATCAGTTGCCTGAACCCAGTAGTGATCAAATCTTGCAGAAAAATAAAGTATTTGTTTTCCGTTTGCAGCCTTAACGACACGTTTGACGGCAGTTGCCGAAGAAGTGCCGCGGGCTATTACGCCAAGCAGAACCGTTTCGAGGTAACCAAAATAAATCGGGTCGCCTTCTATCGTCATTATGGGTTCCATATCCTTTGCCTCTTCTCCATCGTAAAGGGCTTTTACCTCGATCTCTGAAAATTTATCAACCCAAAGTGCATTCATGGCATCGCGCAAATCCCATCTCTTCCTGTTTATGCTTTCTATATTTTTTCTGTCCATGTCAAACACGGAATTTTGCAAATCTCTTTCCGCCACAAGTAGTTCCTGAAACAAAGATTGTGCCTTTTCTTCATCCTTAAAGTACCCCGTGCAAAGTTTTAAGATCGCAAGTGCTTCATCAATGCCAACAACTACAGCATCTTTTCTCGGAAAGAATTGATAAAGTACATTTGGATGATAATTGTCTTTTTTCAATACCTCGGTGTATCTCGTGAAATATTTATCTGAATAATATCCCGCACGAATTCTGTCTATCGGAACCTTAAACACTCTCGGATCAAGTCTAATGCTGCGCATTAAAAGACCTCCATTTTTCGATCTTAGCCCCCAACACATCTCTCATTTGGGAAATTGCAAATTCATGTAACTTTTCATCGTAAGAGGCAACACCGTTTTCGTAAATTACAACATCGTAATCTCTGTTTTTCAACTCTTCGACCGTGTACATGACGCATATGTTTGTATCAACGCCGCAAATTTCCACATGCTTTGGAGATAAATTTTTCAAAATATCATCAAAATTCGTTCCGTAAAAGGCTGAAAATCTTTTTTTCATGACAAAATTGATCTTTGAGTAATCTCTGATGATAAACTTCAGATCATCGAAAATCTCCGCACCATAGGTTTCTTTGATGCAATGTACCGGAAAGCGCTTAAACTCAAGATCATTCGGATCGTGCCAATCTTTTGTGAAGATTAAATCGTATTCTCTTTTCATCCTGTCTTTAACGATATCAATAACGACAGGTTTAACCTTTTCCGCTTGAGGAAAGTAAAGCGATCCGTTTTTCGTCACAAAATCATTTTGCATGTCTACGATCATCAAAAGACCAGACAACATACTCACCCTTTAATATTTTAGCACAATTGGAAGATTATAGTCATTAGGAATTCGATTTTTACATTTTTACAAGTGATTTGATATACTATACTTAACTCACTTTAAAAGCCGAATGCTTATTTACCATGAGCGGAGAGCAGGATGCCCTCGAGATGGCCTCCGCAGCCTGCGAGGACCAGACATCGAGTGGGGCACCTGCTGGAGCGATGATTCGGAATTTGAATTTTGTTTGGTATAAAATTGTTTTAAGTTAGTATATTTCGCAAGGGAGGTTCACCATGTCGCTTGGAATTAGCGTTATGATCCCGGAAGGAATTGTGCTTGCAGCAGACAGTCGCCAGACTTACAGAAATCAAAAGGGAATGGCACGCATCGGTTCAGATTCGGCCTCGAAGGTATTTCGTATCGGTTCACGCATGGGATTGGTCATTTCAGGCCTTGCGTTTTTGCCGCAGCAAGGTGTTATGAAGAACGTCAGCGGTTTTATCGATGAATTTCGTCAGACAAAGCCAGTTGATAAAATGTCGGTTGGAGATGTCGCAAAAGAAATTTCCCAGTATTTTGATACCATTGTTCCTTATCGTGAACAGATCAAGCACATGCCTGAAAGCATAAAAACAGATTTAGCGAGACAGGGAATGGAGTTGGTAGATCTCAAAGAAGAACCGACAAGAGTCGTATTTCATTTCAAAAATCGGGAAGGTCAGTTACAGGAAGCAATTGCCGCACCGGACGGATTGCAGTTCATCCTCGCAGGTTACAACAAAAACAGAAGCAGCGAAGTTTACATGATATACATTCCCGGCACCGTCGAACAGGTTCGGGACAGCCGCCAACAAGGTAAAGAATTCGGTGCAGGCTGGATCGGTCAAACAGATGTCGTAACACGCATTGTCTTAGGTTTTGATCCACACATGCAGGGAATTCCCTTCGTTCGCGAAGCATCGGCCAAGATCGGTGAGAGCGCAATTCAGCAACAATTACGGGGTATGGAATACAGCATTCAATGGGGTACCATGACCATGCAGGATGCCGTCGACTTCTGCCAACTTGCCATCGATACCACCACCGCCATTCAACGTTTCAGCGATGGGGTACTCATGGATCCGGGTGGCATAACCGGCGTTGGGGGCCATGTTGATGTTGCAGTTATAACATTTGATAAAGGTTTTGTCTGGCTGAGCCGAAAACATCTAAAGTCTAAAGATGGCAACGAAATTGATCTTGAGAATTTACCGTCTTTGGAGAAATAGTCCATTCGAAATCTAAGGTTGATTGAGAATGTCTTTCCACATCTCGATCATTTTCTTTGCTATTTCTTTTCCTTCAATATTCCTTTTTTTAAGCATTTCCGGAGTAACTTCGAGTTTTGTGCTCATTCTTTTTCTCACGATGCCGGAATCTATTTTTAATATGGACAGAATTTGACAAAGGCATTCTGCCTCTTCATCTTTTATCTTTATCGTCCAATCATACCTTTGATTCTCTATTTGATCGACAAAATCATTCATTCTCATGATAGACTTTATGATTTTTGATGGCGGAAAGGCTTTTTCTTTGAAAGTGTCCGCTGATTTTGTTCTGGCAAAAATTGCCTGCCATCTGCATTGATGATCTACCTTATCGGCAATTTCAAAATTCACAGATGGTATTCCAAGGTATGCTTCCAAATTCAATGCTTTTGCTATTTGAGATGCTTTCGAAAAATATTTGCCCTTAACGAAACCATCCAAAGGCATAAAAAGCCTTTCTTTTGAAATTCTTTGTACAAGAGGCATGAAAGTTTTCATTGCAGTTAAAGTCTTTTCTTCCACGTCAAGATCGTAATTCGAGATGAACCTCAAACCACGTAAAATTCTGACGGGATCTGATTTGATATTTTCGTATGGATTGAATGATCGCAGAATTTTGTTTTTGAGATCTTCAATGCCGTTGGTTGGATCAACAACGTGAGAAATCAGAATTTCACCGTTCTTTTGAACCGGAAAAGCCATTGAATTTATTGTAAAATCACGCCTTTTGAGATCGTAATCGAGAGATTCATATCTTGAAATATCGTACTTAACACCTTTTATGAAGGTTCCTACGGTTTCGCCGGTTTTCGATTCTTTAAAGGTTTTGAATTTGATCTTCTCAAAAGCAGTTGTGGTTATGAGATCGTACTCTTTTGGTTCCGTGCCTAAAATTGTGTCTCTTACAGCACCACCGACGACAAAAAGGTCATCAAGGTTTTGGGCTATTATTTGTGGAATTTTCTTCATTGAGATCCGTTATTATCTTTTCAATTATCGCCGTTGCGCTGGCGAGATTTGTCGCCAAAGGGACGTTATGAACATCGCAAACTCTCAAGAGTGCGGATACATCTGGTTCATGTGGTTGTGCCGTGAGCGGATCTCTCAAAAATATCACGTAATCTATTTTGGAAGACGCTATCATGGCACCTATTTGAAGATCTCCTCCAAGAGGGCCGGAGAGCATTTTGTTCACTTTTATCTTCAATTTGTCTTCTAAAACTGTTCCGGTTGTATTCGTCGCGTAAAGTTCGCATTTTGACAGGACATCGAGATGCTCTTTGACAAAAATGACCATGTCTATTTTCTTTTTATCATGAGCCACAAGAGCCACACGTAACCTACCCATCTCATCACCTCATTTACAGTTTATCAATTTCATTGCTCCGCTGCGGAGGCCACCTTGAGGCATCCTGCCCTCTCTGTGTTTTTGTCATTTACCGTACTTTACACATCAAGTATAAATTAATCCTATTGTTCCTTTCCCTCCATGAAGAGAAAGCGCAGGGCCAAGATAGTAAACTATGATATCTTTGAAATTTGAAAATCGATTTGCAAAAAGTTCCGATTCATCTTTCGATCCTGTGTAAGCAATGGCACATTTTGTGGCGTTAGGATCTAATTTTTTCTCAAGCACTTTAAGTGCATGTTTCTTCCCTAAAGATATAGATTCTAAACTTATGTGACCTTCTTTTATCGTGAAAACAGGCTTAAGGTTCAAGATTTCGCTCAAACTCAAAGCCGCTTCGGGCATTCTCCCGCTTTTTTTGAGGTACTTAATCGTGTCTAAAACAAAATGAGCCTTGACAGATGCTCTTCTCGACTCTATTTTTTTAACGATATCATCAAAGTTCATGGATTTCACCATATCGCACGCATCCATGACAAGAAATCCTTCGGCCATAGACAAAGTTAGAGAATCCACAACCGATATTTTCATATCTTTGTAATCTTTTGCGGTCATGCTTATGGCTGAATAGGTTCCGCTGAGTTTAGAAGATATCGTTATAACTATCGCCTGATCATAACCTTCCGCTTTTACCTCGTCAAAGGTTTTTTTTATGTCTCCGATTGCAGGCAAAGATGTTTTTAAATCGTGATTTTCGAGCAACTTTACAACATCGGGTGCGCTTATATCAAATCGATCTCTGTATTCGTGGCCGTCATCCGATATGATCCTGAAAGGAATGAGTTTTACGTTGTGATCGGAAACAAATTTTTCATCGAGATCGCAGCCGGTATCGGCTATGATCGATATCTTTGCTTCAGCCATGAATTTTTCTAACTATGCTTGGCAGTTTGGGCTGTGTACTCTATTGAAAATTTACCGGAAGGTATCATGGCAATTATGGCATGTTTGAATATCAGGTTATCATTTCCAGTTTCTTCATTTTCAAGTATCACGGAGTACATATCAAAATGCTTTATCTTTCCCTTCATTTGAATATTCTCGATCAGGTAAAATTTGATCGTCACGTTGTTGCTTTTTGCGTAGTTCATAAAACCATCCTGTGCAGAATACCTATCCGTTTCTGTCATTATTTCCCTCTTTTCTTTCAATCGCTTTTATCAAATATACAACTTGATTCAAAAAATGTCAACTTCAAAAAATATCGTTAACCGCTGCGGAGGGCAGCATGCCCTTTTTCTGATTACAGATTACATCTTGGAATTTGAACTTTGTTTGGTATAATATGTGTGATATCGAGTGCTTTAGAGGCATTGAATTTTGAATGAATGTGATTCTTTTCACAAATTCTGGAGGTGAATGAAATGGTCAGTCTCGAAGAACTTTTAGGTGTTGCTTTGAAGATCGAAGGTAGCGGATATGAATTCTACACCACTCTTGCAAATCGAAGCACCAAAAACAAAGAATTGTTTAAAAAACTTGCCGAACAAGAAAGAGACCACATGAAGACATTTGAAAAGATAGTGGCGCAGTCAAAAGAAAAAAGCGGATTGCAACCTTTGAACGAAGAGGCAGTTGGATATCTGAAAATTTTTGCCGAAACGTCGATCTTTCCAGAGATAGAACAAGATGTACCTGAAGATCTTGAAGAAGCACTTCAGGTTGCCCTTGATGTTGAAAAAGACAGCGTCGTCTTTTACGAAGAACTGGCGAAATACGCACCTCAAAAAGAAACGATTCAAAAGATCGTTGAAGAGGAGAAAAGACATTTCAAAGATATTCTGAAAATGATAGAAGATCTTAAGCACATAAGTTAATATGCTAAATTTACTTCAAAAATTGAACGTCTATTTATCATAGCGGAGGGCAGGATGCCTCAAGGTGGCCGACGCTGCGCAGCGAGGACCAGACATCGAGGGGACGCCTGCCGGAACTGAAAATCATTCGGAATCTAAAGTGAACTTAGTATGAGTTCAGTCTATTTTAAAAATTCTACTAAATCCAAGCAGAACCAGTACTGCACCGAAAAACATTATGGCAATCGTAAGCCAATACGAAAGTACAGACATGGGCGCTATGCCCATGGCTGATTTCATGGCTATGACTATGTAGGTAAGTGGCAATCCATATGCTATATCCTGCAAAAATTTGGGCAAAAGATCCAGCGGAAAATAAACTCCCGAGAAAAACATTATAACGGTGTAAAGTACCGATGAGATTTCACTTGCCACCCTTGCACTCGGAGAGAGTAAAAGGATGATCATGCCTATACCCATCATGCCGAAGGTGCCTGCTAAAGTTGTCACTATGAATCTCAACCAATCTATGGAATAAGGTGGATGAAAGAATACCATCGCAACGAAAAAAAGTAAAATTATGGAAAGAAAACTCTCGATCATCTTTTCGAATAAGAAAGCGGCGTAAAATTCCCATTTTGCAAGTGGAGTTGTCCAGAATTTTTTAATCACCTTTTTGTCTCTGAAGTGGGCAAGAGATGCCGTTATAGAAAATATACCGGCAGAGAAGATACTCAATGCGAGTATGCCCGGAATCAAATTGTCAAGATAATTTATTTGCTTTCCGGAAAATGAGACGTCGTTTCTTTTCACATTTATGATATTTGTTATGCCTTTTGATTTGTTTATCTCGTCTGCAACACTTTTGGATATGGAGGTGTAGTAATCTGAAGATTGAAGGTTTGCAGGGCTCACATACGTGATGAGCGAGGTGCCGTCTAAGGTAAGTCCAAGATCGATTTTACCGGAATTGACAGCCTCCTGAAGTGATGACAGTGTCGGATATTCAACGTATTTTACACCTGAAACGGCCGGAAGGACCTGTCCGTAATATCCAACGTTCATTGAACCTTGAGGAGAGTATATGCCTGAAAAGACATAGCCAAAGACAAGCAAAGTCACAAGGGGAAAAAAGAGGTTGAAAAAAAGATTCATTCTATCTCTAACGGAATGAAAAGTCATGGCCTTTAAAATTGCCGAAAATCTCATTTCATGCCTCCCATTTGAATGTCTTAATGCTGTATATTCCCATCACGATTGCCCATGCTGCCGGTACGATCACGTTAAGATAGGCCGGCGTCGGAGATGACATTATTCCCATTGCCGATCTCAGGCCGTTACCGAGATAGGTTGTCGGAAGTGCGTAAGCGACGGCCTTTACAGCAAAAGGTACGCTGGTTATCGGAAAGAAAAGCCCACCCAAAAACATGAAAAGAAAATTGAAGATATTTGCCATTGCATTTCCGCTATCGGCACTTTTCGCAAAACTCGCTATGAAAAATCCAAGTGGCAGGGTTGCGACTATCGTGAAAATCACGTAAAAGATAGACCATCCGTTGAAATTAAGCGTTGCTCCCAACCAAAAGCCTATTGCGATTATTATGCTTATCTGAATTATCTCTATGACGATGTTTGAAAAGATCATGGCAAAAAAGTATTCACTCTTGTTTAAAGGGGCAACAAAAAGTTTCCTCAAAACTTTCTTTTCCCTTTGAACGAGCAAATCGTCGGTTATTCCGAAAAGTGAAACCGTCATAACGGCCATTATCAAAATCCCTGGCACCACGAAATCGACGTAAGAGAAATTTTGTCCGCTTTTTGAAATGTATTCTGTGACAGGAGAAACGAAGTCAGAATTATTTCCTGAACTTTTGAGGAATTCCGAGTTAAAAGATTCCAAAACGGACGACAAAATCGTAAATGCCACGTCTGAAGTCTGACTGTTTTGAAGTGTGTATATCTCAACTTGAGGCTTTGAGAAAAGACTTAATCCACTTTTTTGCTGAAGTAAAGTTGTGTAAACTTGTGTGTTGAAAAGTTGCGGTATGACAACAACCGCGTTTATCTTTCCGTTTTTCAATTTCTCAAGCGATTCGTTGAGAAATTGCTGTGTCGATCCCGCCTCCAAAGTCAAGATCGGAGTTTTCCCGTCTGTCGCAACAGACAAAGATTTAAAAGCATCGGAGATGTAGGAAGCAAAGTTCATGTTGGTATTTTGAAAAGTCGTTGCTTCATTCACAAGCGCGATTTTGACCGAAACGCCCTTTCCGATATTTGTGAATATAGACGCAAGTATGAGAAGCAAAATAACGGGAAAGAAAATATTCCAGAAGATCACAGATGGCGATCTTATGGAAGAAATCATAAGCGCTTTGAAAATGGAAACAATTCTTTTCACTTCAATCCCTCAATTTTCTTCCCGTAAGATTCAAAAAGACATCTTCAAGATTCGGCTGTCTTACAATTATATCATTGACTTTTATGAATTTTTGATCGAAAAGGTCAAGTGCCTTTTTCATGTCGGACGGCAAAGATGATGTCACTATCATGATCTTTGAACCTTCCGCGTTGACTTTTTGAAATTCCGACTTGAAAGACGATAGATCGAATTTTTCCGATCCTAAATCGATCTCTATGATCTTCTCACCGCCAAAAGTCGAGATGAGTTCTTCCGGCGTACCCTTTGCGATTATCTTTCCGTGATCCATGACGTATATGTAATCTGAAAGGTATTGAGCCTCTTCCATGTAATGCGTCGTCAAAAAAACCGTTTTTCCGCTATTTCTGAGTTTATCTATCATGTCCCAGACATTTCTTCTTGCCTGAGGATCAAGACCCGTGGTTGGTTCATCCATGAAGATCATCTCCGGATCGCCAACGAGCGCTGTCCCTATGGCAAGTCTTTGCTTTTGCCCTCCTGAGAGTTTCTCAACTTTTGCACTTGATTTATCTTCAAGACTTATCTCTTTTAGCACATCTTTGACATCCAGACCTTTTTGGTAAAGAGATCTGAACATCTTCAAAATTTCCAAAGTGGTAAGATGGTCTATGAAATTATTTTCCTGAAGCATAACTCCGATTCTTTCTCGGAGGTTTCTGGGCACTTTCTTTTCAACTTTTTCTCCAAAAAGCGTTATCTGTCCATCGTCGTAATCTTTTAATCCTTCCAAAATTTCAAGTGTGGTTGTCTTTCCCGCACCATTTGGACCAAGGAGGGTGAAAACTTCACCCTCCAGGACTTTAAAGGAAATTCCATCGACGGCTTTGACATCCGCATAGTATTTCTTGAGATTTTCAACTTCTAAAATTGATCCCTTCATTTTTTACCTCTTTAAATCTTTTTCGAGATCTGCTTTTATCTTTTCGTATTCTTCTTTGGAAATCTCACCTTTTGCGTATCTTTTCCTGAGTATTTCAAACGCATCTTCATCATCATACCACCATCTGTGATAGTGGCGATAGACATTATTCCATCTAAATGATCTTATCACATGGAAGATGATCCACAAAAAAAATACGAAAACCAGAATGCCGATTATTGCCTGTATCCAGCCAAAACCCCAGCCAAACCAGTAAGGTCCTCCGTAGTACATCACAAATCACTCCTTTCAAATGGGCTAAATCGCCTTTGTCCTTGAATATATGCAATCGATATCTCCATCAAAGTGGGATATCTTCCTTCGTCTTTATCCGTTCTGTAAAGAATTTCATCGCCGACGGCACCTATAATTTCACCGCCTATCTTTTCATTTCTTCCACCTATTCTGTGCTTTGATTTGGCATCATCGACGGTATCGGTGTAAATTATCCTGCCCTCTTTTATTATCGCGAATGCGTCCGCGATCTCTTCCAATTCGTATATTTCGTGTGAAGAGATGACAATCGATCTTTTGTCCTGTTTGACAAAATCTTTCAAAACTCTCAACACGTCTGTTCTGACAACGGGATCAAGGTTAAGCGTCGGTTCATCGAGAATCAGAAGTTCGGCACCGCTTGACACCGTTAAGGCCAAGTTCATTATGACTTTCATGCCTGTTGAATAATTTTCAACGCGTTCTCTGAGATCAAGGTTATAATGCATTATGAATTTGTTGAAGATCTCATCATTCCATTCAGGGTAAAGCATGCTCCATAGTCTTCTGTAATCTTCGCCTTTGAATCTTGAAAATGAGATTCTGTTTTCTGTTAGGACTGCTATTCTATCCTTTAAATGTTGACTGAATTTAACGCCAAAGATATCTATTGTCCCCTGATTCGGAAAGATATCTCCGTACAAACATCTCAAAGTCGTCGTTTTACCCGCACCGTTTGGACCTATCAAAGAGAATATTTCTCCATAGTCGACGGAAAAATTCACGTTGTTTAAGACTGTTTTTTCACCGAATCTTTTTACGATGTTTTTCACATCGACAATCTTTTCTGCCATTTTTTCGTCACTCCTTTCTTTGAAAACAGGTACGAAGATATGGCCACAATTGCCACGGCAAATAAAAGAGCCGCGATCTCATTTTCCTGATAAATTGGACTTATCATACGGTACAAATTTTGAGATTGCGGCTCTATAGATCCGAAAATTATATCCGCAACCCAGAAAAGCCATATGAAACCACTGCCGCTTAGTCCGGCAACTGCAAAGATGTTGAAAAGTCCGTAGTAGGCCGTAAGAAAAATCAGAGAGTACGCAATTTGGGAAAAAGCGATGTAAATTGAAAGTCCAATTATGCCGCTAACGGCGAGTTGTACGATTGTCACTATCGTGATCAAAGAGACGAAAGGAAACCAGAATATTTGTGAGTAAGAAAAAGGCAATGCCGTCAACTCCGAAATTGATTCTCTGTGGTGCCTGTGCGGATCCATGTGTGACAAAATGACGGTTATCATCAGAATCATGAAAATGCTTCTTACAAAACTAACGGGTATGAACATGAGAATTGCGAAGACGGCGAGAGCGCCTCCTCTTTCTATGAAATCTTTCATGAAATACGCTTCAAGTTTTTGAATCATTTTTCCAAACCTCCTCCATTATTAAAATGGCTGTATTTAAATCTATGCCCATCGTTTTTAGTTTTTCGACGGTCTCGTTCAAAAGTTTTATCACATCTGCTTTCGCGCTTTTGACAGATGTCACAAAATATCCGATGCCATGCTTGGATTCAACTATCCCTTCTAATTGCAAGCGTTCAAGTGCCTTTAAAATTGTGTTGACGTTGACATCAAAAATTTCCTGTAATTCTCTCACCGGTGGAAGTTGATCTTCTGATTTTAAATTTCCAAGCAATATTTCTTTTTTTATTATGTCTATAACCTGAATGTATGCCGGAATGCCGTTGTGCTTATTCACTTTCTCAAACATGTCAATACCTTATCCTGTTGATCTTCAAAAACCCGCCGGTATTTTGAATGTCGAGACTTCCTTGATTCGACGTTACCGTGTAAACGGATAAATTTCCACCTATCGCGTTTACAAAAAGCGATCTTGATCCGGTCCATTCATCGGTGTATTTCAAATTGCCATCAACAGAAACGCCGTTTATTTTCATCGTGTTTGCAGAGACCATAAGATCTATTTTGTCCCCCGTACCATTTATTTCCACACTTGATGCGTTAAGGGTGCCATTTAAATTTATTCCAACGCCGTTTATCGAAAGCGTCCTTGCACTTATCGATGAATTCATGTCTATACCGACAGAATTGAAGGTAATTTCCTCTCCCGATATATTTCCGTTAACCTTAAGGCCAGTCGTGTGAAAACTTGCATCGACAAATTTGTCTTTCGTACCCACGACAATCCTGAAAGTAGCGTTATTTTGGCCTTGAGACGATATATCGAGTGTGTTTCCGCTTCTTGTGATCTTCAAAGAAGATGGTATGTATATCGTGCTTGTCGATGGATCGAAGGTCATATCAAGGCCGGTGACATTTACAGAAAGGTATCCGGCACCCTGGATGTATTTGTCAGGATAAAGAGTTTGTGAAGGTGCGATCGATGGAAAGAAGTTAAAATTTGAAGAAACATCGTAAGGCACCGCAACTCTTATCGCAACGACAACTGCGAATATCACGGATATCACAATCAGAAAGGCAGCGTACCTTCTCATGTTGATGGCAAAAATTATCAAAGCGCTCACGCCAAAGATTATTTTCAACGGCAGAAATGGAATCAAAACTGCCAACAGGCCTAACGCAATTGCCAAAGATGTTCTAAAGATAATCGGATATTTCACCATGCTCCCACCTCTTGTTATAGTGTTATACCTAACTATAACACATAATCACATTAAAGTCAACTACCCCTTATAATTCAGGGCGCCTGCCAGAGCGATGATATAGATCATTCTTTGACTAAAAATGATATAATTTTTGACACAGATAGGAGGGGATTTTGTATGAAAAAGTTTCTGGTACTTTTTCTCGTGCTTGCTTTTGTGCTTTCTGTCGTCAGCGCTTACACGCTCACAATTCTCGAAACAACGGATCTTCACGGTCATATCTACCCGGTGGACTATTCCAACAACATGACAACCAATTACGGCTTGGCAAGAATCGCCACTCTGATCCAGAAGATCAGATCACAGCAACCGAATGTTTTGCTCTTTGATGACGGAGATCTCATTCAAGGATCGCCCCTTGAATATTACCACGCAGCGATAGACAACAGCGGGATTGATCCTATGATAGCCATCATGAATTATCTCAACTACAACGCTATGACGCTTGGAAATCATGAATTCAATTACGGACAAGATGTTCTCAGAAAAGCCATAAAAGAAGCAAACTTCCCGATAACTTCCGCTAATGTAGTGAATTCTGAGACGATGAAACCTGAATATGGCAACGGCTATGTGATATTCAACATGAAGGATGGACCAAGGGTCGGATATATAGCACTTACAACCCAATATATACCAAACTGGGAAGAACCAAGTCATATCAAAGGTCTTGACTTTCTTGATGCAGTAAATACCGCGCAAAAATACGTTGATTTACTGAAATCAATGGGTGTGGATGTGATAATAGTCGGTTACCATGGAGGACTTGAAAGAAATCCAGCAAATGGAAAGCCAACAGAGGAATTGACGGGAGAAAACGAAGGGTATGCCATAGCAACACAGGTCAATGGTATATCAGCGCTTTTGTTGGGGCATCAACATCTTTCATATGCGCTTAAAATCGGAAATCTTCCCGTTGTGATGGCTTCTTACTGGGGTAATGCTCTCGGAAAGATAACTTTGAACATCTCGAATGAAAATGGTAAATGGGTCATCACATCGAGCGATGCAACTCTGATTTCTGCAAAAGGTGTGACGCCGGATGCCACTGTGATGGCAATAGCGCAAAGTGAGGAAGATGCAACCCAAAAATGGCTTGATCAGCCGCTTGGACAATCACTCGGAGATTTTTACGTGTCAAATCCTATGTACACTCGTATGAGAGATAACGCGTTGATTCAATTTGTCAACACCGTTCAAATGTATTACACAGGATCTCAGATTTCATCAACTGCCCTTTTCAGTAACGATGTTCGGGGATGGAAAAAAGGACCGGTCACGATGAGAGATGTCATGGCAGTTTACATATATCCAAATACGCTTAACGTGATAACGGTTAATGGAAAAGATTTACGTGCCGCCCTGGAACAAACGGCTTCTTACTTTACATTTGAAAACGGTAAAGTTGGAGTATCCAATATGCCTGCATACAATTACGATATGTACGAGGGAATTTCTTACGTGATTGATCTTACAAAGCCCGTTGGTCATAGAATTGTGTGGCTTGCATACGATGGAAAACCTTTAAGCGATGAAGCAACTTATGAAATCGTCTTAAACAATTACAGGGCAGGTGGTGGCGGTAATTACATGATGTTCAAAGGTAAGCCTGTTGTTAAAAGCGTTATGATGGAAGTTTCTGAATTGATGGCCGATTACATTAGAAATCAAAAGATGATATGTCCTTCTGTAGATCAAAACTGGGAAGTGATAACCCAACCATTTGAGGATCTCTTCCAAACATACACAATTTCACAGGGAGATACATTGGAAAATTTGGCAATCAAATTCAACACAAGCGTTCAGAAGATAATCGGTTTAAATGCATTGAAAAACAATACACTTCAAACAGGTGAAGTTATAATTGTTCCAAAATACTAAAGTTTCGCAATAATTTTTTAGGCAGGTGCCCATTGGTCTGTCCGTGCAAAGTGCAGGCTTTTTCATGGGCACCTTGCTTTTTGATTTTCACCGTCTCTGCCACATTTTAAATTTGAGGTTTTATTTTTTGTCATATTGTGCTATAATTCACATGTGTACTTGCTTAAATTTGCATTTCACTTTTAAAAGATAGTATATCTGAGATGGAGGTTTACTGACATCAAGGAGGCAAAAATGAAAACTCCAGAATCATCCAGAACGCATGTGATCTTTGCCGGAAGAAGGAATGCCGGAAAATCATCTCTTTTCAACGCTTTTGTTGGATCCAAAATTGCCATAGTTTCAGATCGCCCTGGCACAACGACAGATCCCGTTTACAAATCGATGGAACTCCTGCCAATCGGTCCCGTGACTTTGATTGACACAGCGGGCCTTGATGATGAAGATCAGATCGGAAAATTAAGAGTCTCAAAGACACTTTCAACCCTCTACAAAGCAGACATCGTTTGCATCGTGATAGAGGCAAACGGCGATTGGAGCGATTACGAGGAAAAGTTGATCGTCGATCTGGAAAACAGAGAAGTCCCGTTCTTGATCGTTTTGTCAAAATCAGATCTTGGTATCAACGAATCGCTTATAAAATTCATACAATCTAAAAATTATCCATATAAAGTTGTCTGCGTAGATGATGAACAATCTATCGATGATTTAAGAAAAACGGTAGGCAGTGTGGCACAAAAACCATATGAACCTCCTCTTATCGAAGACCTTGTCGATGGTGGGGATTTTGTTGTGCTTGTAGTTCCAATAGATCTCGAAGCGCCTAAGGGAAGGCTTATAACGCCTCAGGTTGAAGCCATAAGAGAATGTTTAGATGCTGAGGCAATTCCAATCGTTACCAAAGAAAGAGAATTGAGATGGACATTGGATGGACTTAAATCAAAGCCAAAACTTGTTGTAACGGATTCTCAGGCTGTGATGAAGGTCATGGCCGATGTGCCAGCAGATATACCTCTTACAACCTTTTCGATTCTTGAGGCAAGGCATAAGGGAGATATCGCCGAACTTGTCAATGGTCTAAGGATAATAAGACACCTTGAAGATGGCGATAACGTATTGATTTCTGAAGCATGTAGCCATAGGACACTTGCCGACGATATCGCACGTGTAAAAATTCCAAGATGGCTGGAAAATTTCACGGGAAAACATTTGAATTTCGAAGTGCACTCCGGACGTGAATATCCCGAAAATCTTCAAAAATACAAATTGATTCTTCACTGCGGTGGATGTGTTATAACAAGGAGAATGATGATCGAGCGTATAAGACAGGCAAAAACACTTGGAATTCCAATTGTGAATTACGGTGTAATAATTTCTTACCTTCATGGGGCTATTCCAAGGGTGTTGGAACCTTTTCCTGAGGCTAAAATGGCATGGGATGATGTAAATGCGCAAAGAGTTTGATTCATTGGGAGAAATCGAAGTTCCTGACGATGCCTATTACGGTGCTTTTACGGCAAGAACGATTTTAAATTTTCCACCAAAAAGATCTGTACATCCTATGCTTTTAAATGCTCTTGTGGATGTGAAATGGGCTTGCGCGTCCACAAATGCGGAACTTGGGATGATAGCACCCAAAATTGCCGAGGCCATAAAAAAATCTTGCGATGATATAGAGGTATTTTCAAAATGGTTCGTTGTTGATCCGCTGTCCGGTGGGGCAGGAACATCTTTGAACATGAACATAAACGAGATAATAGCCAACAGGGCAACTGAAATTCTCGGTGGAAAGATCGGAGATTATCTGGTGAATCCATTGGATCATGTCAACAGATCTCAGTCGACGAACGATGTTTATCCGACCGCGATAAAGGTTGGAGCGATAAAACTTCTGAGGACACTTGTAGATGAAGTTGCAAATCTTCAACAAAGTTTACAGTTGAAAGAAAAAGCCTTCGATGATGTTATAAAAGTTGGAAGGACTGAAATGCAGGATGCCGTCCCGATGACACTCGGCCAGGAATTTGGCGCCTATGCCGAAGCAATAGCAAGAGATAGATGGAGACTTTACAAAGTTGAAGAAAGAATTCGCTTTGTTAATCTTGGAGGTACGGCGATTGGCACAGGCATAGATGCACCGCAGAAATTTTCTTTCGTGGTTATCAGAAAACTTTCCGAACGCGTTAAAATTGGACTCGTTCGTGCCGAAAACTTAATAGAGTCAACGCAGAATACAGATGTATTTGCCGAAGTTCATGGACTTTTAAAAACGCTTGCAACAAACATCGTAAAGATATCAAATGATCTGAGATTTCTGTCAAGCGGTCCTGCCGGCGGAATAGGAGAGATAACTTTAAAAACTGTCCAGGCGGGTAGTTCCATAATGGCAGGAAAGGCAAATCCGGTACTTTTGGAATATGCGATTCAGTTGGCGATGAAGGCAATTGCAAACGACGTGGCCATTAACCTGGCTGTTTTTTCAGGAAATCTCGAATTAAACGCTTTTTTGCCTCTGATACAATATACACTTTACGATTCTTTCGACGACCTTATCTTGGCCGTAAAAGCACTTAGAAATTGCGTTGATGATCTTAAGGCGAATTCTCAAAGATGCAGAGAAAACCTTGAAAAAAGCGCCATGCTCGCCACTTGCTTTGTGCCAATACTTGGATACGAAAAAGTTGCCGAAATAGTCAAAAAATCAATCGATACGAATCGCGACGTTAAAGAATTGCTTATCGAATCAGGGTTATCCAAAGATATGGTCGAAAATGCTTTGGATCCCAAGAAAATGATCGCCTTGGGGTATATCCCTGATAAAATCGATAATCGATAAATCAACCGTTATCCGTTAAGTCAACTACACCCGCCATTCCCCAGAATCTCGGAAGCAGGTATTCCAATCCTTCAGGCTTTCTTTCTTTAAGCCATAATTTTGAGTACGTGTTAAACAGAGATATGAAGTCAGAGGCGCGTGATTTGTTGTTCATTACCGATATTGCAACTTCGATCATCTGCCTTACGAATTCAAGATCGTCCGGAAGGATGATATCTTTTGTCTCATCAAGCACTCTTTCAAATCCATCTTTTATCTTTCGATCTTCATCTTTGATTTTGTAAAGAGGATAAAGGTCTCCAAAAAGTACACGCTTAAGCGTCATGGTTGAAATTTCAGAATTGCCAAAGATCTTTCTGACATTTGTTATCTTTTCATTCTCACCGCTTAAGGCGATCCATTTTTCTTCCCATCTTCCATTTCCTTCGGCAATATCCATAGTTGCCAAAATCAAAGGATTTAAAAATGAGAAAAGGCATTCCTGGCCGTCGTCTCCCCATGATGTTACCATAAAGCCGGGCAGATTTTCATCTTTGGCAGCACCTATGAAGTTTTTAACGTTTGAGATGGCAGTCTTAAAATCCGGATAAAATGTATTCCAATCTGAAAGGCCTGGACATGCTATTTGAGTTCTCTTCCCAAAAGAATTTATCTTGTCTTTGAAAAATGTTTTTTTATTTGATGAATAATCCCAGTTTGCGATATCCACTTCATCCCAGATCTTGCTTTTCAAAACTTCTTGCCATTTTTCACTTTCGGCCTTGCTTAGATACATCCCCGTCAGCATGTCTCCCCACATCATGGGCGTCTTGCCGTGAGACTTTACAACTTTTATCATGCGATCGTAATGGGACTCGTACAATTTGTGGCCCTGGAATTCCCAGTTTTTGTTCAAACTTTTCCCGCGTCCCAAAGCCCATGTCTCATCTCCGCCTATGTGGATGTGCTTTGACGGAAAAAATTCAACGACCTCTTCGAGTAATTTCATCGCAAAATCAGATGCCGATTTGTTTGAAAGGTCAAGGCATCCTTCCGAAGGTCTGTGCCATTCGCTGAAGTCACGATATTTTGGAAGCGATAATATATGCTCCATATGACCGGTTAATTCCAGTGACGGGAAAACCTCTATGCCCAAAGATTTACCGTAATCGATGATCTCTTCAACCTCATCTGCCGTCAGCCTTCCTCTGCGCTTTCCTATCTCCGGATCTATTTTCCATGGGAATAAATCTTCAAAGTATATCGCAAAGTAATTGTATTTTGTCAAAAACAGCCATCTGAGCAATGATTTTAAGGTGTTGAGATTTGGCACTCCCCCGCGCGCTATGTCAAGATGGTATCCTCTGAATTTGAAATTGAAAGATTCTTCCATCTCAATTTCGGGAAGCACATCACCAGACTGACGCACGATCTGGATCAAGGTCGCATAAGAGGTAAACTCGTCTCCCCAGATCTGGACTTTACCGTCGGTTATCTTCAGACCGTTTCCGGCTTTGTCTATCTTTTCTATCTTCCATTTTCCGCTTTTTATTTCGAATTCTCGTTTCAAAAATGCCGGTAGATTTGAAAATCCATCAAAGAAATAACGTTTCTTGCCAATCTTAATCATTTTAGGTTCGGGAACTATCATCATTTTTATCACACCCTAAACGTAGTCCAGACCATAGTCCGGAAGAGGTATTTGCAAAGATTTAGAACTTTCGTATTCTGTCGATCCAAAGACGTATTTTGTCATCTCGCTTAAATCATCTGTGATTTTTACATCGTATGGCAATTCTTCAAGGTACGGCTTTAACTGATTTAAAAAGAGTTTAGAGTCCAAAATTTTGACGGTGCCGATAAATCTCCTTCTGATACTTTTCTCAGATGCAAATATGTCGTTCAAGATGCAATCGGCAGATGTTGTGTGAATTATCATGGGCTTCATCCGATTCGCAACCGCTCTTACAAGATTTGCAACATCGATCTGACATCCACCGTGATCAACACAGTGGTATCTGTTCTCGTTGTCTTTTTCGACAACTCCTTCAGTTACAACGATGTAAGCCTTATCGGAGACAAATATTTTGGCCGGCATGTTGTCTGCCTTCGACGTTTCTAACATCATCTTGAAAGTTTTTTTATCTCTTACAAACCTGATGGGATCTTTTGCGTGGAAGATCATCAAATTATCGAGATCATCAAGGGTAGCCTCATGATATTCGACGGTGCTATCTCCATCGACAAAATGTGCGTAATAAACTCCGGCATCAACTGCTCCGAACTTTCTGTATATCGAATTATCGCCGGAGATCATCATAAGAGAAGCACCTTTTTTTCTTGAATAGTTGCCAGCCTCATTCATCAAAAGGGTTGAATATCCACGCCCGCGATATCTCTCATCGGTGCAAACGGAGCCGACAAGCGATGTTTTTATCCTCGCCGAGAAGATCTGCACATCTTTGAACAAAAGGCCAAAGATAGAGACTATCTTCCCATCCTCTTCGATACATAAAACGTTTTGGGCATTCTCGACCGAAAAAAGTGCAGGATAATCTTTGCCCATGTCTCCTCCGTCTTTTCTGAATACCCTGTTTGCAAGGTCGATAGATTCCTGTATCCTGTTTTCTGGCAATTTTAGAATTTTCACAGAAAAATCTCCTTTCTTTATTTTAAATGCACGTTTAAAGATATAAGTTCTCCGGCACTCAAACCACCGGCATAGCCAAATTCACTGTATCCGCAATAAGGATTTGAATCAGATGGCCATCCGGTAAATCTGCTTTCAGACCATTCGCCAAACATGGTTCTATTTGTCAAAGGAACAAAAGGCGTATCCATCAAAAATATACGCTCTATCGTGTATATAGCCTGTTTTTGCAAATTTGTATCGCTTGTCTGGGAATAAACATCAAGGGCAGATGTTATAAGTGGGTTTGTGTATCGGCCATAATCCGAAATGGCCATTTTCCCGATTGGTGCAGAAAAGAAAGGATTGAATTCACCGTAATAAAAATAGTAAGGGGTTGGTCCAAAGCCTGTGCCCCAGCATACGGCTATATCATAAGTTCCGCTCATCACGGAAGACATATACGTATTTCCGGCTTCTTGATCTATAACCGTGCTAAGACCTATCGCTTTGAGATTTTCAGATATTATCTGGGCCATCGTTATAAAATCAGTTGCACCTGCCGGAACGAGTATTTTGAACGTCGGGAAAGGTTTACCGGACAAATCACAAAGTTGGCCTTGAGTATTTTCTTTGAATCCGGCCGATTCCAAAAGTTTTTGAGCGACTGCGGGATTGTAAGTAAATGAATTTAGAAGATCTTTAAGTGTGGGATCCAGCCACTCATCCAATTGGGTCGGAACTATACCCAGTTGATTTGCAACGCCACCAACGTTGTAATAAGCCTTTTCTTCAAGCGAATTTTTGTCTATGGAGAGTGCGATCGCTTTTCTCAAGTCCGGATTGTCGAATGGATATTTTAGCGTATTGAAAAGCAAAACATTTGTATCGTAAACAAGCCACCAGTATTTGTTTACAGATGGATTTTTATCTGCCCATGCTTTTTGAATGTTTGGAAGAAATGCGCCTACCATATCTGCTTTATCGCTGAGCAACATTTCAAAAGCCGTGGTGTTGGATAAAACGGCCGAGTAAGATATTTTGTCTATGTAGGGTTTGTCCTTCATCCAATAATTCGTATTTTTGGTAAGAGTTAGAGTGTTGTTTGGTATGTTGATACTTTCAAGTTCAAATGGTCCGGTTCCAACCGGATTTGGATTTGTCCATGTAGAAGGGTCTTTAACGTCAGACCATATATGTGCAGGAATTATAGATTGTTCGACGATGTAAAAGAACACAGGCGTATTTTGCTTTGCAAAGGTAAAAACAACCACACTGTCTCCGCTTGCTTCAACACTTTGAAGGCCTGACAACGGTGACCATATGCCACTTTGATCGAGAGCCGGATTTTCTTTAAGATAGTTGAAAGTGAAGGCCACATCTTTTGCCGTAAAAGGCGTTCCATCCGACCATTTCACACCGTTTCTTGTCGTAATGACAAGTTTAAGGTTATTATCTTCCCATTTGTAAGATGTACCAAGCATCGGCACTATTTCGCCATTTAAAATGTTAACAGAAAACAACGTTTCATATATCACAGGTAGTATACTGACGGCAGACGGACTAAATGGATTAAAATTGGGAACCAAATTCCCTCCTATGGCGTTAACGACTCTTAGCGTCCCTCCATATTTTATATTTTCTCCAAGTGCGGATAGATTTAAAACAAAGACTATCACGACGAACAACACCAAAAATTTTTTCATACCATTTCCCTCCTCAACACTGTTTTTAAATCCACAAATTTTCGGCAAAAGCGTGAAACATCTCAGGAATCAAAACTTTGAAACCCTCTGCATACTTGCATCCTATCTTTTCTCCGTAAAATTTTCCTTTGATATCAAAGTATTTTCTGTACAATTTGAAAGTTTCGGGATTGATCTGGCTTTTGTGCTCGAAGATGGCTTGAAATTTAGTTTCCCATTGATCATCAACGCAAACGAATTGATTCGGAAAGGCCGTAAAGAAAAACGCTATTGCCCTAAGTGCATATGGATCGTAATCTTTATCGGTCGCTTTGACGATTGAATTGTTGTAAAACAAAGCGGCTTGCGCTGTTGCGATGCCTGTTGAAATGTGATCTGGATGAAATTCGTAGGGTAAAAAAGGATCAACGGTCATGATGAGATCCGGCTTCAATTTTCTTATCACTGCTATTATCTCACTTTTGAGATCGGATACGGAATACTCTCCGGCATCCGGATGATCCAGCCAGATTAAATCTCTAACGCCAAGTATCTTTGCGGCGTTGATTTCTTCATTTTTTCTAATTTTGGCCGTTTCCGATCTGCTTTTTCCATTTATTCCCGCACTTCCATCTGTTACGAACAGGTATGTAACTTTTTTCCCTAAAGAGGTTAATTTTGCAATGGTTGCACCTGATGATATATCTCCGTCATCCGGATGAGGTTGAACGCATAACACATTTTGACAATCTTCTATTTTGGGAAGTTGAAGTATCTCTTTAATCTCATTTATGTATTCTTCCATGGATGCACTCCTTTTCAGATTTAATGGCCATAAGTGCTGCTCCTATTTCAGGTTGAAATTTGGGATTTACGAAATTCGCCTGCGGAAAAATTTTTTTGAAATCCGCTTTGAATTCTTCAAAAAAATATTTTGAACTGAAAATTCCTCCCGTGTAAGAAAATGTAAAATCATCTTCGAGTTTGCATCTCGATTTTACCGATTTGATGATTTTCATGGATTTTTTTATGCCTTTTTTTACTATTGACATGGCAATTTTGTCTCCTGATTCGGCATCGTCCAACACGATCTTTGCGGCAGAAGAAATTTTTGAAACATCCGTATGAGGGTAATAAAGACTTATGATCTCATCATTTGTTTTCAGGTTGAAGTACTTCAACAGGTCCTCTTCTAACTTTGTGAATGGGCCTATACCGTCTTTATGGTTTAGAATTGCAATGGTTGCCTGTTTTGTAAGCCAAAAGCCACCGCAATATTCTTCAAAAATGTATCCCCATCCACCGCCCCTTGCCATAGTTCCATCAAAATTTCTTCCTATGACTATCGAACCGGTGCCGGCCACCATGAGAATGCCAACTCCTCCGGTAGCCCCCCATAAAGCAGCGACTCCGTCATTTGCGATGACAGCATTTTTGATTCCGATATCTTTGAATATCTTTTTCATGATCTCAAGATCTTTTTTGGTATCAACGCTGCTCAATCCTGCACCAACGATATCAAAACCATTTTTACCGACGTCTTTGATACCGTTCAAAAGCACTTTTTTTGCTTTTTCAATGCCAACAGAATGATAATTTGTCGGAGAATTTATCTCTTTAAAATCGAGAACTCCTTTATCTTCATCGTAAAGCACAAATTTCGTGTGCGTGCCTCCACCATCTATTCCTATTGATCTCATCTTATCGCTTCCTCAACCTTGGATTCGTTATCTCGTCAACTGCAAAATTCATAAGGGCAAATGATGTCCCGAGTAATGCTATAAGCAATCCCGGCACCAATAACCATCCCCATAATCCAAAAAATAGCGCCTGATCGTTTTGTGCCCAATAAAGTACCGTACCCCATGAAATGGCATTGGCATTACCAAGGCCTATGAATTCAAGACCTGCCTCACTTAAAACTCCGTAAATTGCCGAGCCAAAAAAGTTTGCGGCTATCAATCCTGCCGTGTTAGGAAGTATATCGTAAAAGATTATGTGAAATGAACTTTCGCCAACAACAATTGACGCATTGACAAACTCGCGGCTTTTGAGGCTCATCACCTGAGGGCGTAAAACCCTTGCCCCCCAGGCCCAGCCTGTGACGGTGATTACAAAGATGATTGTCCACATTCCCCTGCTCGGCATGTAAGCGGCAAGCACTATCATCAAAGGAAGTCCTGGAATTATTAAAAACACATTGGTAAGCAAATTAAGGGTTTCATCTATCGCACCCGGGAAATATCCAGCAAGAAAGCCTATTACCACAGAGATAACGGTGGTTAAGGCTCCGACTATCAAACCAACCACAAGGGATATTCTCGTTCCCCAAATAATCTGAGAAAAAACATCCTGTCCATTTGCCGTCGTTCCCAAAATATGCCTCCAAGACGATCCTTCCATAGGCGTGAAGCCCATATACGTCGGGGAATAGGGGGCTATGTACGGTGCAAAGATAGCCAAAACGGCAAAGAATAAAAGCATGATCGTGCCAACCGCTGCTTTTTTATCTTTAAAAAATAATTTTAAATAATTCATTTCATCACACCCTTACTCTTGGATCGACAAAGACGTATGTCATATCCGCTATGAAATTTGCGACAAGTACAGTCACGGTTATGAAGAAAAAGAGCGCTTGCATCAAAGGATAATCAAGATTTACGACGGATTGATAGAGTAGATATCCAATTCCTGGATATGAAAATACCATTTCAACAAGTAAAGCACCGCTCACGACAAACCCTATTGCCATTGCAAAACCTGTGAAATTTGGCAAAATTGCATTTCGTGCTGCATAATTGTACTCTATAACGCTATCCGGTAAACCACCAGCGTAGGCAAATGTCACAAAATCTTCTGAAAGTACGCTTATCATGTTATTTCTCATCGTCAAAACCCATCCTCCCAAAGCCGTTACGAATATCGTTGAAGCAGGCAAAATCGCATGGTATAAAATTGAACCGATAAGAGCGATTCCCTGAGGCCCTGTGGCTGAAAAGGCCCCCGAGATTGGAAACCAGCCAAGTATAAAAGCCAGCAAATATTGAAATAATAAAGCAAGCCAGAAATAAGGCACACTGTTGAAGAAAATGCTTACAGGCAGACTAATCGTACTTGCAAGAGATTCACGCTTCCATGCGGTGCTTATCCCAAGTATCGTTCCAAATGCAAAAGCAAGGACAGTCGTTATTCCTATAAGTGCAAGGGTCCATGGCATGTGTATCTCTATTTCGTACATGACGGTAGAAGGGTAATACGTTATTGAGATACCGAAATTGCCAGTTAAAGTACGGCCAAGATATTCAAAATATTGAACGAATATATTTTGATGAACGTTAACGCCAAAAGCGATCTCAAGTGATTGCAAAGCCTGAGCACTTATACGACCCTTAGATCTCGCAATTAAAGCCTCTGCCGGATTACCCGGCATCATTCTTGGTAAGATGAAATTTATTGTCATGGCTACCCACAAAGTTACAATGAATATCAAAACTTTCCTAAGAATGTACTTCAATCAAGATCGCTTCCTTTCAAAGTATAAGAGGAGAGGGGCTAAATTACCCCTCCCCATTTTCTTAATTCATTTAAGATGAATGTTCAAAACAACTAATTCCATGTCGATTCCGTCGGTATTCCAACCATTGCTGTAAGGATTTTCAATAGTTGGCCAACCGACGAAGGTTTTTTGACTGTAAAGATCGAAGCCGGTTCTGTTTGTGAGTACTATCATAGGTAAATCATCAAGCAGTACCTTCTCTATCGTGTACATTGCCTGTCTTTGAACGGATGGATCAGATGAAGCCATGAAATCATTCAGTGCTTTTGTTATGTCAGAATTGGTGTATCGACTGTAATCAGAGATCGCAGATTGACCTAATGGTGCTGAAAAACCCGGGTAAAATTCAGAATAGTAGGCGTTAAATGGATTTGGTCCTATTTGAGGAGTTCCGTTTAATATCACCATATCAAAATTGCCTGTCATCAACAGGGTCATATAAGTGGAGTAAGATTGCTGAACTATAGTTGTGTTTATACCTATTGATTTAAGTTCCTGAGAAATGTTTTGGGCCATCGTTATGAAGTCAGTCCATCCGGTACCCACAAGTATATTGAAAGTGGGTAATGTTTTCCCATCTGGACCCACAAGTACACCGGCACTATTTTTCTTGTACCCTACGGATTCAAGAAATTTTTGTGCCTCGTTAGGATTGTAACTGTTAAGATAGGCATCCTCTGACGCCAAATTAGTGTCATACCATTCAGATCTTTGTGCCGGTATTATCTGAGTTTGGCTTATATCATATCCACCGGTTCCCCAGTACGCTCTATCTTCAAGCAGTTTTTTGTCTATTGCTAAAGAAAGGGCCTTCCTGAAAGTGGCATTGTTAAATGGAGTTTTTGCATCATTCATGAGGAGAATATTTGAAGAATAAGTTGGCCAGAACATAAGATTGTTTTGAGGATCTTTGTTAATCCATGTACGCATAGGATCTGCTATTGCTATATCATTTTCGTCAGTTTCGCCTTTAAGCATTTGCAAGAATGCCGCCTCGTTAGAAACATTGCCGATCATCCTTATTCCATCGATGTAAGGCCTTCCTTGCCACCAGTAATTTGGGTTCTTAGAAAAATACTCCGTGTTATTCGATACGCTGTAATTTGTTCTCAAAAAAGGTCCTGTTCCAACGGGATTATCGGCGTTTATGTAAGTAGTCGGATCTTCGACAGTAGACCAGACATGTTCAGGTACTATGCGTGTGTTACGCAAGATATAATAATCCATAGGAGTATCTGGCTTTGAGAATGTGAAAACCACATCGTCACCACTTGCTTCAACGCTTTGAAGGCCAGAGATGTCTGACCATATTCCATTGGCATCAAGAGCGGGATATTTTTTTATCAAATTAAATGTAAAGACCACGTCTTCGGGTGTAAAAGGTACGCCGTCATTCCATTTCACACCCTTTCTTATCGTGACGACCATCTTAAGATTGTTGTCTTTCCATTGATATGCGGTGCCGAGCAAAGGAGTTACGGCCCCATTCAATGGATTCACATACATCAAAGGTTCATACACAAAGACCGTTCCTGGATCTGCGGCACCGGAAAACAGCAAAAATGGATTGAAATTTGCCGCCATGTAAGTTGGAGCGCTTCCCCCGAGATTTACAACTCCACCGTACTTCACGTTGTCTGCAAAGATGAACATTCCTAAAATCAGCATGGAAACCACTACCAAAATCCCTACTTTTTTCATTTTATACCTCCCTCAAAATATGTGTTACACTTTCAAATACACTTCAGGAATAGTGCTTTTTTAACTCCGAATTCCATTCCCGTGAAAGTAGATCATCCACAAGTGCTTTAGCCTGTTCATAAGTTTCCGTCCTATGATCCTCCATAAGCCCGAGAATCAGACTTTGCTTGTCTCCATCTTTGAATGCCTGAAGTATCCATTCCATTCTTTGCCATCTTGGCATCATGATATGGATCATGACTTTAGAGGGCAATTTGCCTATCTTTTCATTGGATATACCTTTGCCATCAACCTTAACAGGAATCTCAACCATCACATCGTCAGGCAAACCTTCTATCGATCCTTTGTTTGGCACATTTAATATAAGTCTTGACGCTTTTTTACTTACGATCGATTCTATAAATGGGATCAGTGCTTCCTGACTTTTTTCCGGAGGAAATGCATCGGTTATTTTAAACTCGGAATTCTCATAAACCTTTTTCAATTCGTCTGCCCTTTCTTTCAGATGGTAAAGATACATCGTCCAGCCAACCTCCGAATCCGGCCCACCTGATGCAAACCATTTTTCTTTCGTTTTTAAATCTGTGTGAAACCACCATGGTGAGACACTCCGCGTCGTATCTCCAAGAGGAAATGTACCGTAGAGTCTGTACATTTCAACAGCAGCACGTGACATCTGATCGTTCCACGGTTGTGCGAAATATTCATCGCTTCTCCAGTAGTTTTCAGAATCTTCCGCTATCCATTTGTCTATTAATGGATAAGCATCCTTTCCCTTGTAAAGAAATTTCGTTAGCCACACACAATGATTGAAGCCTCCAACCTGTACTTCAACATCCTTTTCGTCTATTTTCAAAACGTTTAAAATTTTTTTGTACGCCAAAGATCCATCGCAAATACCAACAGCCTTTACACCGCCATACCTGTGAACGATCGTTGTCCCTTCAAAAACAGGATTGGCAACCTGCAAATACCACGCATTCGGGCATATCTTTGACATATCTTTTGCAAGATCCAAAAAGAAATTCAACTGCCTGTAACCTGCAAATCCTCCATAGTAATCGCTTACCCTATCATCCACCCCTCTGTAATATCCATGTGATTCACCTATCTGTCTTTCATCTTCCATGAATCTGTAACCGTCCACTTTTACGGCATTTATTACGAAATCTGATCCGTCAAGCGCCTTTTTTCTGTCGACGGTTTTTTCGATCTTGAGATCTGCTTTTACCTCTTTTATGTACCGTAAGGCAAGATCGTAACTCATGTTCAAACGTTTTTCATCGATATCCATGAGTGTAACCTTTGCCCCGGCAAGTGCTTTCGTTAAACTCAGATCACGAATTACCATCATTGACCATACAACACTTCCGGCACCTATTAAAGATATCTTTACCATTTTTCTCCTCCTTACACTTCAGTGTAAAACCCATATTTCCGATCATAATTTTTGTAAGAAACTTTCTTTATAAATTCCTTTGCACTTATGGCAAGTGCACCGTTCACCACTGCTAAATCTTTTTTTATCGATTTTTCAATGTTAACTCTGGAAATCATTTTAAGATTTTGAATTATGCCATCGTACAGATCTTCCACATTTCCGGCAAGTATTATCTTTGACGGATCAAACAACATTACAAGATCACTCAAAACGGATAAAACCACCTGAATTTTTTTTGATGGTTCCGAATGCTCAAAATAAGATTCAAATGTTTCATCTTTGCCGTTGAAAATCGGAACCCATCTTCCTATCTCTCCAGCCTGTCCGTGATCGCCCTTGTAAAGTTTTCCGTTGATCATAACACCCGCTCCTATTCCTCGCCCAAAATATAAAGCAATTAAACTTTCGTCGGTCATTTTTCTGTCGGTATATTCACCGACTGCCAGAGCATTCGCATCATTTTCAAAGACAACTTCACAATTCGGAAATGAATCACGAAAATCCGGACCAAAGAAATTGTCATAAAATATGTTTTTCCATTCAAGAGGGAAATCGTCTGCTATCGAATGTGCTTCTTCATTTATTACACCTGCGACGGCAATCGTTAACGCTTCAAGGTCTGTGGGTGAAAACTGATTGCCCTTAGCGTAATCCAACAATTTATCGGTTATCTTTTTGGACAGATCAGATGGTGATTTGCAATTGAAAAGCACCTTTTCAACGATCAATGGAGTTCTGTTCAAAGTTGAAATTACGATGATAAAAAAGTCTCTTTCGATCTGAATACCGGCAATCTTTCTTGACGAATAGTTGAAAAATATTCTTTCGGCTCTTCTTCCGCCGACCGATTTATCTTTTCCTCTTATCGATAAAAGATCATTCATGTATGGCTGAGTTACTCTTAGCACGGTTGGCAAACTCAAGTTTAACTCTTTTGATAATGCCGTTCTCGTCATTACACCTTTTCTGTAAAGTAAATCAAGGATTCTGAAAGAATTTTGTTCTCTAAGGGCAGATGCTGTCGTTTTATTAAATGTCAAATTTAATAACTTCCTTTCTTACAGAATGAAATATATTTTGTTAAATGATAAGATATATTTATCGATATGTCAAAGTTGTTTTACCGTTATTTTAGGTGAGTTTCACCTGAATTTCATTGTTATAAGTATTTACTTTGTGATTACTCATGATCTCTTAGATTATCTTCCGATATTTAACAAATTCCGTTGAATACGTTGCTTGATTTTATATGATTTATTATATATAATAAAATCAGAATAAATCAAACGGAGGAAATGATGTTAACAATAGAAAGGCAGCAAAGGATCATTGAATTGTTAAAAACAGAAAAATACATGCCGGTAAATGAATTATCCAAAAGAATAAATGTATCCATAGCAACGGTTAGAAGAGATCTAACAAGACTTGAAAATGAAGGAATTTTACTTAAAATTCGAGGGGGAGCGACTCTTAGCGATCGCAGTAGATCGGAAGTTTCATTTGAAAAACGCATGAATGTTAATACAAAAGAGAAAAAAATGATAGCCAAAAAAGCAATTGAATTTATCCAAGAAAATGACATTGTAATTTTAGACGCAGGAACGACAACTTTTTTCATTGCAAAAGAAATTATCAGTGCCAATATGAACGTTACAATAATAACGAACAGTTTGATGATTGCAAAGGAAACCGCAAATTATCCAGATTTTGATCTGATATTTATCGGTGGAAAATTTGATTGGAAGAACATGGCAACGATCGGATCAAGTGCTATAAAATTTGTTTCGGATTTAAGTGTTGACAAAGCGTTTATAGGTGCAAACGGCTTCGATGCAATTCATGGAGCGATGTCATTTGATGAAGATAACGCCGTCCTGAACAAGATGATGTCAAATGCAGTTAAACATGTTTTCATCGTTGCAGATCACTCCAAAATAGGTAAAAGTGCTGTTTTTACATCTGTACCAATTGAAAAGATAGATGTCTTAATAACAGACAGATCCATAGACAATAACATAATTGAAGCCTTTGCAAGTAAAAATGTAAGGGTTGAAATTGCTGAATAGAGTTTTCAAAGGAGGAAAGATCGTGAAAGTTATAATTTTGTCCGCAGGGACAGGTTCAAAAATGTGGCCATATTCTGATACAATGCCCAAAAGTACTATACCAATCGCGAACAAGCCATTGATTTCTATACTTGTCGATGAATTGGAAAAGATCGGAGAAAAAGAGATTTACGTCGTTACAGGGCGTTTCAAAGAAGACATAAGATATGCTTTGAACGGAAAGCATATAAAATTTATAGAACAAAGAACCCAACAAGGAACAGCCGAAGCGATTAACGAAGTAATAGAAATTATTGGAAAAGAAGACGATCTACTTATCTTGTATGGAGATATCCTAATTAGTCCTCAAGATTTGAAATTGTTCATAGAAGAAAGTATAAATTCAAGGCTTCTTGCGCTCGTTGAACCTTTTACACATGAAAGGCCACAAGATTGGATATGTGCGGATGTTAACGACGAAAAACAGATAATCTCGATAAAAGGTCATGCCAGAGAAGCAACGCACAGATTATGTGGTATCTATTTTGTTGGTAAAGAATTTCTTCCGTATATCGAAAAAACGCCGGCATTCATGAGAAGTGTACCTGTCGGAGGGATGCCGCCTGCAGAAATAGAACTTGCTCAAACTTTTCAAATGATGATTGAAGATGGATTAGAAGTAAAAGCCGTTGAGGTTAAAAACTTTTTTGTCGATCTCGATAAACCGTGGCATATACTTGAAGCAAACCGAAAATACATAAAATTTTTGACAGAATCAATTGATAAAGACGTAATTCCTTCATCTTCGTCAGTATCGAAAGAGGCTCACATTGAAGGGCACGTCGTACTTGGTGAAAATTCTCAAATAGGCCCGAGAGTTGTGGTAATGGGAAATTTAATTGTTGGGAAGAACACGACGATTACAAATGGTGCTGTATTCACAGGACCGGCAGTTGTTGGAGATGATTGCTTCATATACAACTATCCCCAAATTGGATCTTATTCTTCTATTGGCAATAAATGTCATATCGGACACTGTGCTGAAATAGAAGGAGTATTTTTTGAAGACGTTTATGTAGTTCATTACTCTGAACTTTACGGTGTTTTTGGATATTCTGTGGATATAGGTGCTGCAACTGTTTGCGGAACATTGAGATTTGATGATCTTGAAACCCAGCATAGAATTAAAGGTAGAAGAGAAAAACCTTTAACAGATGCAGATGCCACTTACATGGGGAATTTTTCGAGGACGGGAGTAAATGCTATAACCATGCCCGGCACAAAGATAGGATCGTACAGTTTGGTTGGACCAAGTGTGATAGTGTATGAAGATATACCTTCACATACGATGATACTTGCAAAGCAAGATTTAACCAAGAACCCTTGGGGACCTGAAAAATATGGATGGTAATAAAAGGAGATCGTTAAAATGAAATATTTGGATACGGTGATTGAAAGTCTTAAAAATGTTGACAAACAAAAAGAAAAATTTGAAGAAGCTATATCGATTATTGAATTTTCGCTTAAATCAAACGGACTTATTTATATCTTCGGAACAGGACATTCTCATATGTTAGCGGAAGAAATTTTTTACAGAGCCGGTGGATTAGCAAATGTTTATCCCATTTTGATTGATGAACTTATGCTTCACAGAAAAGCCTCTATATCTTCAGAAATTGAAAGAGTCGAAGGATACATAGGTGAAATTCTTAGCGGATACGATATATCTTCTTCTGATGTGTTTATAGTTATATCCAATTCCGGAATAAATGCCGTTCCGGTGGAAGCCGCATTGTATGCAAAATCAAAGAAATGCAAAGTGATAGCGATAACTTCTTTAAATCATTCTAAGAATTCGAAACCAAGAAACTCCAAAAATTTGCATCTTTACGACGTTGCAGACGTTGTTTTAGACAATTGTGCACCAAAGGGGGATGCGACTGTAGATGTGGGAGAGGGAAAAATGGGACCAATTTCAACGATAACAGGTGCTTTTATCCTTAACTCTTTGATAATTGGGACAACTGAAAAATTGAAAAAGGCGGGGGTTAACCTTCCAATTTTTTTGAGTGCTAATGTGGAAAATGGCGACGAAATAAACTCAAAAATCCTTAACGAATACAAAAGACGCGTGCCAATTTTATGAGTGAAAATTGCAAAAACAAGTATTTGTTTGTCCACAAATTTTACACGGGAGGTGCAGGTAATGAAAAAAGTAGGGATTTTAGTGGTTTTCTCTATCTTACTTTTAGGGGTATTCATGTTCAGCGAGAACATAAAATACGGCGGAGTTGTGAATATAGGTGGAAGTGCTCCAGATAGCGTGGCTGCTAACTTTAATCCTTTCTCTCCAAACGCAGATCAAGTTCTCGGCTTTGTGTATGAACCTTTGATGTATGTGAATTCTTTGAATGGAGTTATAACACCTATGCTTGCCACCTCATACAATTGGGAAGACAACAATCTTAAAATGGTTGTGACGATTCGAAAAGATGTTAAATGGAATGACGGCGTACCATTTACACCTGAAGATGTGACCTTTACGTTTAATCTGCTAAAATCATATCCAGCCTTTGATACGTTCGGAGTATGGTCATCTGGCCTTCAAAGTGTAGAAGCAAGCGGAGATAACGTGATATTTACCTTCTCAAAGCCAAATGTGCCTATGTACTATTTCATACTGCGACAATTCATAGTACCGGCACATATTTGGTCTAAAATTAAAGATCCTACAACTTTTGTGAATGCGGATAATCCGGTAGGGACAGGACCATTTTTGAGAACGAGTTACGATGTTGCAAACAACACTGAATACTTCTCAAAAAATCCTAATTACTGGTGGAATGGTAGGCCTTACATTGACGGAATAAGAGTGATAGGCGCGGCTGACGATCAGACAGCATTTTTGCAATTGCTTAAGGGAGAACTTGACATGGTCGATGATACTCCTGCTAATCCTCTTCAAACATGGGTCGCAAAAGATCCACAAAATAATCTTATGTTCTGGCCGGTAAGTTATACAAATATTTTAGTTACAAATGATGCAAAAGCGCCATTCGATAATGCCACTTTCAGAAAGGCCATTTCTTTAGCAATAGACAAAAAATTGCTTGAAGATAGAGCATACTGGGGAACCGGTGGATACGATATAAGCCAGACCCAGATACCACCTATTCAGAGATCTGAATGGTATGATACAAGTTTAGCCTCAGAAGATGCCTATCTTAACAGTTACAATCCTACAGAGGCGCAAAAACTTCTTGAATCTATAGGATACAAGAAAAACAATGCCGGTGTGCTTGTTGGCCCAGACGGAAAAACATTGCCAACTTTTGGCATACTTGTTGGAGCCGGATGGACAGATTACATAACGATGGCACAAAACATCTCTTACGAACTTAAAGCAATAGGAATAAATACCAATATAATCCAGCAAGGATGGAATACTTATATATCATCACTTGAAACAGGGAACTTTGATATGGCAATAACATGGTCAACTTCCGGCGTACCTTCGCCTTATTACAACTATTATGCACAATTTGCTCCTGTGTTTTCTGCACCACTTGGACAGTCTGCTATATCTGACTATTCAAGGTATACTAATCCTACCATAACAAAAGCACTTGAAGATTTCGCAAATTCATCTGACCTGACAGTTCAAAAGCAGGCAATGTACACGGTAGAAAAGATTATACTTGAAGATTTACCGGTTATTGTGCTTACAAATAGAACCGGCTTCGATCTTTACAGTCAAAAAACCTTCGTCGGCTGGCCAACTATTGAAAATCCATATTGTAACGGCATGAACAACACTTCAATGGGTTTAGAAATAGTCATGCTAAATATTCATTTAAAATGAAATACATCCAAGGTAAGAGGAACTGAAAAGTTCCTCTTACTTTATAAAAAATCAATGGAGGGAGAAAAATGAAATTCACAGGAATAGTTGAGGGATTTTATGGCAAACCTTGGTCAAGAGATTCAAGAATTGATATGATGAAATTTCTTGGTAACCATGGATATAATCTTTACGTTTACGCTCCAAAGGGTGATCCTTTTCATAGGGCTAAATGGAGAGAACCTTATCCCCAGAATATGTTAAATGATTTCAAAGAATTGGTAAATGTTGGAAATAACGCAAACGTTGAATTTAGCATTGCTTTAAGTCCCGGCCTTTCATTAGTTTATTCAAAACCAAAAGAAGTGGATTTATTTGTCGAAAAAATGCTTTCATTTTATGATATAGGAATTAGAATTTTTGGCTTGTTTTTTGATGACATACCTCAAATGCTTCAAAACGATCGTGATATTCGAAAATTTCCAGATCTTGTTCATGCTCAAATTCATTTTGCACATGAGGTTTACAAAAAATTGGAACTTAAAGTTCCAGATTTGAAACTTATGTTATGTCCCACAATATATCATGGTGATGGAAGATCGGATTATGTTCAAGCACTTGGAAAAGAACTTGATCAAAAAATTTACATCTTATGGACAGGTCCACAAATTTGTTCTGAAAATATAACGACGAAAGATGCCATTTCAATTGAAAATATTTTGAAAAGAAAGCCAATTTACTGGGATAATTATCCTGTCAACGATTTGCATATGGCAAGTGAGTTACACATAGGCCCTTACATGAATAGAGAACCAGGTGTTTTGGATCATGCCTCCGGCTTTATTCTTAATCCTATGATTCAAATGGAACCTTCAAAGATACCTCTTGTAACTGCTTCTTACTTTTTCAAAGATCCTTACAATTACAATCACAAAAAGGCGTTTGAAAAGGCTGTATCGGAATTTGTTTCGAAAAAAATAAGGAATGCATTTTATCATTTTTCTTCTTACAACGTCGTTAGTCCCCTTCATCCTGCAGAGTCTTTACACGCAAAATTGCTGATAAATAGATTTGAAAAGTTTTATTCTGAAGAAAAATTTGCAGATTTATTATCTTCTATCAAAAAAGAATCCGAAGAAATAAAAATATATTCAGATATATTGATCATGATGATGCCTGATATTAAATTCTTTCAAGAAATAATACCATGGATTAAAGAATACGAAGAATGGGGAGAAACACTTTCAGATTTAGAAGAGGCAATTCAAATTTTACAAGAGTTTTTTGAGAAAGAAAATCTTCAAAAGGAATTACTTTTGAAGGTTGCGGAATCAATTGAAAAAGTAAGAAAAGACGTTAGAAAATTTGCCGATCATAAAACTGCAATTTTTACAAGAGAGATGAGAAATTTCGTTTATGAAACTTTAATCAAGATGTCGGTGATGTCAGGCGTAAATTAGACATTGGTGCAAAGAGAGCACGTCACTTACACCACATGCTGTGCGTGTACATTTTTCTTAACCTATCTTCTGAAAGTTTACCTTCAAAGATCCATTTCTCTATTTTCGAAGGTTCTATGGATTTAAGAACGGGAAGATATGTAAGTCTATGAAAGATAGTCGGGCCTGACTTTCCGAGGGCAGTCATGTGTTTTTTAGTTCCATAACCAACGTTATGAATGAAATCGTATCCTTCAAAAAATATGTCCAATTTTCTCATGATGTTGTCTCTGTAAACTTTTGCAATTATGGATGCAGCGCCAATCGATGCGCTTTTAGCGTCTCCTTTGACTATACATTCATGATCGAAATTCAATCCCATTTCAAGGCCATCGACGATGGCAAAAGCCTTTATGCCTAAATTTTTATACGCTCTTTCCATCGCCATTCTTGTTGCGCCGATTACGTTGTGAATGTCAACTTCGGTCGGAGTGGCAATTCCAAAAGCAAATTGAGAATTGAGGATGATCTCTTCTGACAGATATTCACGTTGTTTTCTCGTCAATTTTTTCGAATCATCGATTCCTTCTATGAACTTGTTTAAGATTACGGCAGCGACAACCACAGGGCCGGCCAATGCACCGCGCCCCACTTCATCTATGCCGATTATTTGACCGTATTGCAGTATGTATCTCGCATCAAATGCTTTATTTGCCATTTTTTACACGCCTTATCTCATCTCTGTAAAAAGCGGCTTCCTCGAATCTCCAATCGTCTGCGGCCTCTCTCATCTTCTCGGACAAAATTTCGATGTACTCGTCTGTGCCGATGTTTTCTTTAAGTGTGATAACTTCTTTGACATCATCGCCAACATTTTGATAGGTTTTCTTATCTTCGGTTTGAAGTCCCATGAAGAATTCATCTATTTCTTTCTGAATCGTTTCAGGTTTCAAATTATGCTCAAGATTGTAGGCCACTTGTTTTTGCCTTCTTCGACTCGCTTCTTCAATTGCGTTTTTCATCGAATCAGTAACGGTATCGGCGTAAAGTATTATCTTTCCGTTTATATTTCTTGAGGCCCTACCCATAGTTTGAATAAGAGATGTTGTAGACCTCAAAAAGCCTTCTTTGTCCGCATCAAGTATGGCAACCAAAGATACTTCCGGAAGATCGAGGCCTTCTCTCAAGAGGTTAACGCCCACGATGGCGTCTATCTCTCCTTTTCTTAATCTCGTCAGGACCTTCATTCTTTCGATGGTATCGAGATCGGAATGAAGATACTCGGATTTGTATCCCATTTCAACCAAATAAGCGCTGAGTTTTTCAGACATGTCTTTCGTAAGAGTCACAACGAGTGCCCTTTCACCGCGCTTTTTTAAGATTTCCATCTCGTTTATGAGATCGTCTATTTGATTTATCGTCGGCTTTATGACAACTTCAGGATCGACAAGGCCGGTTGGTCTTACTATTTGTTCGGCAATTCTCAAAGATACTTTTCGTTCATAAGGACCCGGGGTCGCGGATACAAAGACGACTTGGGGAGCCCTTTCGAGAAATTCCTCAAACTTCAGAGGTCTGTTGTCAAATGCACTTGGCAATCTAAAACCATATTCCACAAGACTTTCTTTTCTACTCCTGTCTCCCCTTACCATACCCATAAGTTGCGGCACGCCAATGTGGGATTCATCCATGAAAACTATTAAATCTTTACCGAAATAATCCATCAAAGTCCATGGCGGTTCGCCGGCTTTTTTACCGCTGAAATGTCTTGAATAATTTTCTATGCCGTTGCAATATCCCATGGTTTGGAGCATTTCTATATCGTAATTCGTTCTTTGCTTGAGTCTTTCGGCTTCGAGCAATTTGCCCTGATTTTCAAACTCTTTGAGTCTCATGTTGAGTTCTTCTCTTATTGGTTTGATGGCATTTTCTATGTTTTTTTGATCTGTCGTGAATTCACGTGCCGGATAAAATATTATCCTGTCTATCTGATCAAGTGGCTTTCTGCTGACCGGATCGATAATTAAAATTTTTTCAACTTCATCGTCAAAAAATTCTATACGAACGGCATTTTCTTCGTAAGGAGGATGTACTTCAAGTATCTCTCCATGCAATCTGAAGGTACCGGGATCCGTTTCCGCATCCGACCTTTTGTATTGCATTGAAGATAACCTTTTGAGGAGATACCTTCTGTCTAAACTTTTACCCCTTTCAACGGAAAGGTTGATGTCGCGGAAATCCTTAGGATCTCCGGATGCGTATATGCATGAAACGCTCGCCACCACGATGACATCTTTTCGAGTTACGACGGATTTCATCGCAGACAGTCTCATTCTTTCTATTTCTTCGTTTATATCGGCCTCTTTTTCTATGTAAACATCTTTGGATGGAATGTAAGCCTCTGGCCTGTAATAATCGTAGTAACTCACAAAAAATTCAACCCTGTTGTAAGGGAAAAACCCTTTGAATTCTCGATACAACTGTGCTGCCAGAGTCTTATTTGGAGAGATAACCAGCGCCGGTCTTTTTATCTTTTCTATAACGCTTGCCATGGTGAATGTCTTGCCGGATCCGGTAACGCCGAGAAGTGTTAGAAATCTTTCTCCCTTTTCTATGCCCTCCACAAGCGAATTTATGGCTTCAGGCTGATCACCTTTCGGTTTTAGTTTTGTAACAAGTTCAAAATCCATTGAATCACCTCATATCAAAAGGCCTATGACGGCGCCCACCGCTATGCCAACGAGCACTTCTGACAATTTATGGCCGGCTTTGGAATTGAAATGTCCTCCCGTTATCTCTTCAAGGACTTCGGCATGATGACCCACCTCGCGCCTCAAATGAAGTGCGTCTGTCACGACGATGATGGCAACTATAAAAGAAATACCAAAGGCTGGACTTGAAAAGCCGATTCCTTTACCGATGGCGAAGGTTATGCCGGCTATCGTTGCCGAGTGAGCGCTCGGCATACCCCCTGTTGAACCGAATAATCTGAGATCGAATTTTTTTTCTTTGAAAAACGTTATAATTATCTTGATGATTTGGGCTGTAATCCATGAAATCACGGCTGCCCATATGTAAATGTTGGAAAAAAAATCCACGATCGCTTTTATCAATTCAAAACCACCCTGCTGACAAGATGTGTCTCGACTACCGATTCACCTTTATTTGTTTCGATCACGGCGTAATTCAATTCTATCTTCTTGTGAAAAATCAACTGTCCCCATTTCCCACGAGATTTTTCCACAAGAGGTCTCCATGTACCCGTGTTAACGTAGTACCTTGCTCCCTGCGGAGTTGGAATGACGTAAAATCCAGGAAGATGGTTATGACCGAAAAGAACAACTTTAAGTTTGGAGTAATCTATTTGTGGCAATGCTTTTGAATAACCAGCCACGTCTTTTTCACCTATTCTCCATTGAGGCATGTTGTATGAATTTAGAATTTTTTCGGCTTTTGATTTCAGGTAATTTGTGCCTCTGAATCTTTGAATTTCATCGCCCCACCTTGTTATTTTTCTTCCCATCTGGAAAAAAATCGAATTTCTGAAGAAAAATTCTCCGAATCCATAAGCCCTTGGAAACCGGCTTTTTATCCATCTGTCAAACTCTTGAGTGTTAAAGATCTTTAAAAAACTTTTCACCCATTCTCCAACCAGATCAACGGGTATTTTGTAAACGGAATTTATGTATTCAAGCCAGTCCACGGCATCCATCGTAGGTCTTACGTTATCGTAATCTCTTACAATTTCCGTAGGTAGGTGGACTGACTTAAGCATAGGTTCAAAACTACTCATCGTGTAACGCGTGACGTAATCTCCCAGTGGAGGAATAAGGTCGCCGTTTTTCCCAATCGTAAAAGAATACATGAGATCATGCTGACTTCCATGCTGGGCAAAAATTCCGTTTTCTTCATCGTAAAAATGCGGAATGATCTCGAAATTATCCGAATTCATGAAATCCGTGAATGCCTTTCTTAACTCATCGTTGACGAGTAGGTAATAATCATGATTGCCGACGATGTAATGTATTTTGTTTGTCCTTGCAAGAGATCTCAAGAATTCGAAAACCGATTTATGCCTGTTTATTATCGATTCAACCGCATCTTTGTCCACAGATTTGCATATCTGATCGAAATTGACCAGGCCAATTTTCCTAACAGATTCGCCTTCAAGAATTTCAAGTCCGTCTCCTATTATGACTATTTCATATTTTTCATCCACATCTTTGAGTTGATTCAACAACCTAACCAATTCCAAATCATAAACAAAATCATCATTTGCCGCGCCATCGCCGATGTGCAAATCACTTAAAAAAAGTTTAAGACTCATCTTATCACTCTATTGAATTCAAAAATTCAGAAAATTCCGTTTTCACTTTTTCGAGGAGCGCTTTAGCACTCGCAAGGTTTTCCATGTTCATTATCATGAAATAAAATTTCACCTTCGGTTCTGTTCCAGAAGGCCTTCCGTATATGGTCAGTCTATCTCCAAATTCCATTTTTAAAACATCAGATGGTGGGAGATGGTCATGTCCTTTTGAATAATCTACTATATTTGTTAATTTGTAACCCCCAAGTGTTTTTATGGGATTTTCTCTTAATTTTTTCATTATGCCTTCTATTTTTGCAACGCCTGCCTCTCCTTCGAAAACAGGTGAAAGTTGATCCTCAAGGTAATAACCGTATTTTTTGTAGAGTTCTTCGATGGCATCCACAAGGGTCATGTCCTTTTGCTTGTAATAAGTCGCCATTTCACATGTTATCATTATCGGCGTACCGGAATCCTTGTCGTATATGAAGTCTCCTACGTTGTATCCATAACTTTCTTCGTAAGCGAAAAAAACGTTTTTCCCCTTGGATCTCAGATCGTCCGCTTCGTTACATATCCATTTGAATCCCGTCAAAACTTCGTTGACTTCAACGTTGAAAGACTTTGCTATCTTGGCAAACAGTTTGGATGAAACTATCGACTCTATCACCACTGGATTTTTAGGCATTCCTTTTTTTGAATACATCTCAAGTATGAAATTCAAGAGCAGAGCTCCTATCTGATTTCCATTTACCCTGACATAATTTCCGTCATGCTTTACCATAACTCCCATACGATCTGCATCCGGATCTGAGGCAACGATTATGTCTGATCCAAGTTTTTTGGCGTCTGCTATGGATAATTTGAATGCCTCGTCAAATTCGGGATTTGGATAATTGACGGTTGGAAAAGCGCCATCCGGAATACTCTGTTCCTTTTGAGAGTAAAAGTCAAAGCCATCTCTTTGAAGTAAAATGGGCACTATCTTTATTCCCGTGCCGTGCAAAGGGGTATAGACGATCTTCAATGCTTTTGAATGAATCCCGAAAGAATAAGAAAGAGCTTTTTTGAAATATGCCTCATCTACTTCCTTGCCTATCATAACAACAAGTGATTTTTTCTTGGCATCTTCTATGGGCATACTTTTTATTTCACCAAAAGATTTTATCGCTTCGTATTCCTTTATGATCCCCTCATCGTGAGGAGGAATTACCTGTGCTCCGTTTGACCAGTAAGCTTTATAGCCGTTGTATTGTGGGGGGTTATGACTTGCCGTGATCATTATGCCGGCAGTTGCTTTGAAATATCTCACGGCAAATGACAAAACGGGGGTTGGCCTGAAATCGTCGAAAAGATAAACTTTTATACCATTTTGAGCAAGAATTTCGGCCGATTCAATTGCAAAATCCTTCGAAAAATGTCTTGTATCGTAGGAAATGGCAACGCTTTTATCTGACTTCACTGTTTTGTTGACGTAATTGGCAAGCGCCTGTGTTGCCCTGCCGACCGTGTAAAAATTCATTCTATTTGCACCAAGACCCATCACGCCGCGCATTCCTCCAGTACCAAATTCGAGGTCTTTGTAAAACGCATCCTGCAATTCTGCTTGATCCGTATTTTTGAGCGTATCTTTATCTTTCTGCGAAATTGATGGATCGTTTAACCATAACTGGTATCTCGTCATTGCTTCTTTATCCATTTGTCATCTCACCTTTCCTTGACATATTTACCTATCATATTGTACAATAAAAAAGTTAAAAGGGTGTGTAGCTCAGAGGGAGAGCGCTTCCCTCACACGGAAGAGGCCACAGGTTCGATCCCTGTCACACCCACCAAAGACCGCGAAAGCGGTTTCATTTTTGGTTTTCCATTATATGCATGTAAGTGTTTGCCGTCCAAACAACGTAAAAGAAAATCGCAAGATAAATGCCTGCGTAAGGTACAAGTGTTAACAAAGCAGTTCCTATGATGAGGATAAAGGCATAAGCCGATCTTATTCCTCGAAAGATAAAAGAAAGATTCCATTCGAATCCTCCATACAGATCGCATGCATTCGATGTTACAAACCAATTTGGAATGTAAAGTATCAAAAGTAGCATTATAAGACCCACTATAACGTTAATTTCAAAGCCTACCATGAGAAAAAAAGCCATAAAGATGGAGAAGGCAAAAAAGTTAAAAAACATCCTTGAATCTTTTTTTCCAAATTTTTTATTCTCCATCATCATAGATGTCGTTATTCCGACGGCAAGAATTGCCAGAGCCCATTCTATAACTCCAAATATGAAAGATAGCATCAAAATGGAAAAGAAATTTCCAAATCTCACGTCTCCTCTTAAACCGTACAAGATCAAATTGAAAATTAAAGTTATCAAAAGCACACCAAAAACGGGAGCCAAAACAAAAGGTTTTACTCTGATCCTCTCAACAACATCCGTGAATCCTTTCAGAAAATCCATAGAAACCCCCTTTCAGTTATATCAACAATTTTGGGAAATCAGATCCGCTGTAAAAACAATTCGGAATATCAAAATCTTTATACTCAAATTGCTTTTTATCTATATTTTCAAGATATCTCTTGGCAGTAGATTCCCATGTGTAAGTTGATAAAACTCTTTTTATTCCATTTACTCTGACCTGATCGTAAAAATCAGGATCGATCAATTTTTCCGTTTTAACGCGTATATCTTCTATATCCTGAGGATCGACTATCAATCCTTCCATGAATTTTTCTCTTATTATATCAACAGGTCCACCATTTTTGGTCGCTACAACAGGGAGACCACACGCCATTGCCTCTATTATGGCAAGACCGAAAGGTTCGTAAAGCGCAACGCTTTCAAAAACAGATCGCGACTCCGATGCAACTCTGTAAAGTGCAGCGAGATCTTTTTGATTTCGTATATCCAAAAAATGCACTTTATCTTTGAGATGGTTTTGAAACACAAAATCAAGAATTTCTTTTATCACCGGCTGATCGTATTTTTCAGCATTTTCATACACATTTTCAAATCCATTGGTCACGATCAAAAGATCAAATTTGTCCTTCAACATTTTACTTGAGGCATATGCTTTAAGCACCGAAATGTGATTTTTTTTCGGATCAAGCCTGCTTGAAAGGATCAAAAGGGATTTAACTTTTTTGACTGTCTTCTCGAGTTTTTCTCTTACGATTTGTTCGTTTCCGTCTTTTTCTGTTTTGAAAATCCTCGTGTTTACGCCGGGAGGAATAACTTTGAATTTATCATCATCGACGCTTACGAATTTATTGTAAAGTTTGTGGCCGTATTGATCAAACCTCTCCATTTTTGTGCTGACAACGTTGAAAGATGAACACTTCATCGATGTCCCTTCGGCAAGAATCCTTGCGGAAAAATTGTAGATTTCATCTAATTGAACGAAGTTTTGAGAATTTACGCCCAATTTGTCCATCTTTTGGGCACCAAGCGAATGTGCTGTAAAGGAAAATGGAACTTTGAGATATTTAGCAAGCATTGCACCGGAAATTCCACCATCACCGTAATGGGTTGTTATGAAATTTATTTTTTCCTTTGCGTAAAATTCGGCCATGTTTTTTGAAAATTCTCCGAGGTACGTCCAGAGTTTTTCTTTTGGTAAAAATGATTTCGGACCAAAATCAAGCCTCACGATCCTCACGTTGCTGTCAGAATATCCATCGAATTTTGAAGAAAACTCAGGCCAATTCGGATCTTCTATCCTCCTTGTCGCTATATCAACGTCTATTCCAAGTTTATTCATTGCCGTTGCAACTTCCTTTACATAGACAAGTTGACCTCCAAAATCCGGATGGGATGACAATTTGCTGTCTTTTGAATCGAAATTTCCTTGAGGATTTACAAAGATGACCTTCATGATAAAAATTCCTTTTTTATGAATTCTTTGTCTATTCTTTCATCAATTCCAAATCTTTCAACACGAAAAGCGGCAACTGCACTTCCAAACTGGGCCGCTTCGAAAATGTCTCCGCCGTTCGTCAAAACGTAATACATGCCTGACCAAAAACCATCGCCAGCCCCGGTTGTATCAACCACGTGCCTTGCAAGAGAATTAAACCTTTTCAATCTTTTGCCATCCGAAACAACAGCGCCGTCTTTGCCCAAAGTTAAAACGACATTTTTAACCCCATATGCGTGAAATTTTTTCACGTATGCCATTTCGTCCATCGATCCGAATATGTGAAAGGCATCATCCTCTGAAGGTTTAGATAGAAAAACATCAGCCAGCATTTTTTTCACAAACCTCGATCCATCCCCGCCGTTCTCCCACAAGACTTTTCTGTAATTGGGATCAAAACATATCTTGACGTTTTTTTCATGCGCGTATTCGATCATGTCAAGGATAGTTTTTCTTGATTTTCTGTGTGAGATTGGCCAACTGCTGAAATGAAAAAATTCTACCCCATCAAAAAGAGAAAGTTCCGGCATTTCAATTGATGTATCCGCACCTCTTAAAGGAATGAATTGAGGCGTCAATTTAGATTTTGAGACTATGACAAAGGTAGTAGGTTTTGTTGGATCCGTTTGAATGTACTTTGTTTCTAAACCTCTCTTTTTTGCGTTATCAACAAGGGCTTTACCCATCGGGTCGTTACCAATCCTCGAGACTAAAGTGGCTTTCACACCCAGGTCGGAAAGATTAACCGCGATATTCGCGGGCGACCCCCCGAAATGTCTCTCAAATTTATCTGCCCAACCAAGATCATCAACATATTCCTGCGAAACCATGTCGATGAGCATCTCGCCAACTATTAACACTTTTGACATTCATCTCTCCTCCCAGCGATATTTTATCATATCATTTACTGATCACCGCCCGTATTATTCAACTTGTGATATATTTGCATTCAGCAACACATCCCAGACGTACATCTTCTCGCTCTATCAATCTGCCGGATGC